>CAZHPJ010000261.1:0-4734 GCA_964534585.1 uncultured Sandaracinaceae bacterium
GAAACGCTCAACGCGTTCTTATCGAGCGGCCGCGCTGAGAGCTTTATCAACGCGCTGATGCGCGAAGGGATCATTGATCAGCGCAACGCAAACCAGTACATGCGCAAGGGGACCAAGTCGCTCAACAATGACGGGAAGCAACTCGTGGCTGGTATCCTCGTCGGCCGCACGGTAGGCGACGCGGATATCCTGAGCGACACGGGGACGCAGATGGTGAACGCCATCGCGCAGGCAGTACCGTCGATGACGCAAGCGACCGCGCACGGCGAGGGGTATGAGTTGGGTCCAGACCTAGCGATAGCCGTGGACGCGTTCAACGATCTACAGAGGCGCGCAGATGCAGGGGTCATCCCCGCGTTAGACGCGAAGATGAACGAGCAGCGCTTCAACGGGCTGTTCAACTACTTCGATGATCTCTTCGGTGACACGCATCCCGTAGTGGATAACAACCGTGCGAGGCAGCTCTTCGAGGTACTCGTGCGCAAGCGCGGGCCGGTGCAGCTTTCCAAGGTGTTTCGCGACTACGCGAAGTTGGCGGCGCAGCACCCCGAAGGGCAAGGCTCGATGTTCGGCGCGGCGCTCAGTCCAGACGATGTCCTGTCACAGACGATCAAGGGGGCACTGGCCAAGTCCGAGTACTGGGTATCTACATTCGCGGAGTTACGGAAGGCGCAGCACCTCACAGGCTCCCCGTTCAAGCTTGCCTACCGCACAGAGTTTCAGGGCATCCCGATCAGTATCGAGAACCGAAAGGGCTCGAAGCGACAATGGGGCCCGAAGCCAGGGCAACACACGATCATGAAGTATCCGTATGGGTACGCTCGCGGTTCTCTAGGCGCCGATGGTGACGAGGTTGACGTGTACCTCGGTCCCAACAAGAAGAGCGAGCTTGTCTTCGTCGTGAACCAACGGCAGCGACGCTCACTGAACAAGTTCGACGAGCACAAGGTGATGCTGGGTTTCGATACCCTCGTGGAAGCCAAAAGAGGATACCTAGCGCACTACGGCAGTATTGGGCCGAAGATGATCTCTTCGATCCGCATGTGGACGATCGACCGCTTCAAGACGTGGCTTGGCCGTAGCGGTGCGAAGGGGCCGGCTCGAAAGAGCCTGAGCGCGTGTGGTGCGCTCGTGTGGCCTGAGTTGCTGCTGAAGGGCCCAGTCGCGAAATCGTTCTACGTCCCTCTCGAAAAGACGATGAAGCCCCCGTCAGGTTTCACACCCATTCCAGGCGGCAAAAAAGGCGGGTATCGAAAGAGGCAGGGCAAGGGCTACGTCTACTGGTATCCAGATAGCGGATCGATCCTCAGAAGCGAGCGCACGACGCCGGTAGCTTCCGGGGCCGGTTCGAGTGCTCGCAAGATCCCAGCGTTCCCCGCAAGCCGCGCACTCCCAGGCACCGGCCTCGAAGCGATCGAGAGTGGGGTTTTCCTCCGGCACACCGCGCAGGTCTACGAGCCTGATGGCGCCGGCGACCCCCAGCGGGTCTCGCGGGACAAGACGCACATCGACGATCAAACGAAGACGAAACTCCTCGCCGAGTTCGCGCCGATGCTGAGCAAGGTCGCCCGAGACACTCAGCGCCGATTCGCGATCAAAAGTAGATACTCCGCGGAACCTGGCAAAAGGCCGATTGACGAGACCCTCGTAGATCTCCGTAGCAGCGCGTTAGAGGGCATGCTCCGCGCCATGGAGCGGTATGAGGGGGGAGGGCCGTTCGGCCCTCTCGCGAAGTCCTACGCGCAGGACCACGCCCGTTTGCGGGCCGCCAGCGAGTTTAGCGGAGGGTTGCGCGTGCCTGAGCGCCATATGCGACTCGCGGCAAGCTACATCGCAGCCAGGGCGCAAGCCTCCAAGGCAGAGAATGTGATGACGCCTGGGCCGGAGCTGGTCGCGAAGTACTGGCGTGTGAAAAAACAGGATTTGGTCAAGCTACCTTCGGCGGACGCGCAACGATCCGAGAGTGCCCCGATGGACCCGTGGAAGCTACGCACAGAGCGACATGTCGAAGGCAAGCCCGTTGTAGATACCGAGCACCAATCAGGCAAGCTCGCATGGGCTGAGCGCATAGACAGCTTTCTCACAGGCCAGACAAGCGCACAGGGCTCGGATTTCTTCGAGGATACCGGCATCAATCCCCCAGACTCGGGGTTGACCGACGCCCAGAAGATGGAGGTCCGCACGAGTCTCGCGAAAGTGCTGCCGAAGCTCCGCGAGCATGAGATCACAATCCAGACAGGGCGCCAAAGCTCGACGTACCGCACGGACTCATCGGTAATCCTCTCGCGCATCCTCGGGCTCGATGGCAGTGACGGGCAATCCGCGATGGCCGTTGCAGCCGAGGTATCCATTTCAAAGAAGCGCGGCGACGAATGGAAGGAGCTAGGCCAGCGGCAGAAGGAGAGCCTTGTTCAGGAGTATCTAGAACGCGCGCTCGAACGGGTCGCCGAGGCTTTCGGCGAGGGCCCGGCGAAGGCGCTTGTGGATGTCGCCAAGGATCGCCTCGTGCCTGAAGAGAGCGTGCGGCCTGGGCCTACTTGGCGGCAGGCAATGCAGAGCAGGGCGCGAGAGATCTCCGCCGACCGCGTCCAGGCATGGAAAAGGCGGGAGCGAGGCAGGCTCAAGCGGATCCAGTCGAAGATGGATACCAAGGCGCGGGCGATGTCCTCGGGGAGTGCGCGAGATCACCAGGAGCATCTTGCTCAGGGTGTCTCAGACTCTCTGAGACGGATTGATCGGATGGGTACCTACGAGATCGCGCTCAAGGTCGCGCAAAGCGACCTCGGCCGGCAGACGGCGCAGACTCGCGCAATGCAGGCCAAGACGCTCAGCGTGGAATCGCAGAGCCCCGGGTATGACTACGGTTGGGCGGTGGTCACGATGACGGATCTTGGTACAGGGAAGCAGCGTCGGGCGCGCATGCGCACGATGAGCGAGCAACGCGGTTCTCGCGCCGGCCAACCCCTACAGAAGTCCGGCGATGAGCCTTTGAGCGCGGGAGTCGTCCACGATATGCTTCAGTGGCCGCGGTTGACCGCGCTGCTTTATGCTCGCGAGAGTATCCCATCAGTCGAGAGATTCGCGGTCGAGGCAATGGTAGGACTGCACTAAATGGATACCACGCAAGCGTGCCCTCATTGCGAGAAGCCGATATTCCGTAAGAGCGCGGATGGGGCGAAACTCAAGGCCAAGACGAGGATCTTGGTGCTTCACAAAGCCGGTGGTGAGGTCGAGATCAATTGCGGTTCATGCGGCAAGGGAGTGCTGCTTCCCTTGATCGTTGTGGATACCTTGAAGCTGCGCAAAGCGCATATGCCAAAGCTGGTGGTCCGCAAGGGCACTTGACTACCTCGCGGATCTCTTGGCATATCTGATGTGTGGCCTATCTGAGCGGAAGCTCAGGTGAGAGGCGGCTCCGGGAAACTGGCGCCGCCTTTTTCATTTCTGGAGGTATCCGTAGTGCGCAAAGAAACCCCGTTTTATTTCGAGCTGGAGTGTGAGGTCTTCGAGAAGGCTTCGCCTGACGGGAAAGAGCGGCGCATTGGAGGGCTCGTCTCCACCGATCATCTTGATCGGCAGCAAGAGACGCTCATCCAAGAGGGCCTCGATTTCTCGCCGTTTCTCAAAGGCGGCTATTTCAACGACAACCACACGAAGGATACCGACGGTGTGATCGGGTATCCGGAGATGTGCGAGCTGCGCTCGCTCCCGGACGGTCGGCAGGGCTGGTATGTCGAAGGGCATTTGCTCAAGACTGACCGCGCCAACCGCGTTTGGGATCTGGCGCAAGAGCTTCAGCGTTCCGGCTCAGGGCGCAAGCTCGGGTTCAGCGTCGAGGGCGCGATCTTGGAGCGGGATCCTGACGACCCGAAGACGGTCCGCAAGGCCGTTGTGCGCGAGGTCGCCATCACGAAATGCCCGGTCAACGACAAGGCATCCATGAGCGTGCTGGCGAAGTCGTTATCCGCGGGCTCGGGCGGTCCGGGTAGCGGGAGCGGTGTTCCGGGGGCCATGGCGCCTATCTCGCGCGAGTCACTCGAAGCGCAAATCGCGCCGCGTCCTGAAGCGGAAGAAGATGAGAAGAAGAAGCGCAAGAAGCGAATGCGCAAAAGTGATGCTGTCGCGTTCCTGATGGGCAGAAACCCAGGGGTCACTCATGACCTCGCGGAGCGCATCTACAACTACACGCTGCGATGGCACTCAGCCGTCTAGCAGAGAGGACACGTATGGAACAGCAAGACGAGGGACAGGTGACCCTGGAAGGCATCGACGCGTCGCTGGACGAACTGGTGAAGGCCGCAGACGCCACGGACCTCGTAAAGGGGTACGGCGGGGTCGCGGTTGACCAGTACGGCCATCACGACGAGCGCGGTGACACCAGCGGTGGCTACGCGGAGGGTGGCGATATCGGCACCCTCGATTCGATGATGATCGGGAAGATGCAGCAATCGCTCGTCGACCAGGGATTCAGCGTCGATGAGATCGTGGCATTCATGGGCAAGAAGGACGACGAGGAAGAGGAAGAAGAGGAATACGGCGGGGGCATGCGCGGTGGGATGGGCAAGCCGGCGGACTCTTCGGGCGGCGTCGGCACCAATCCGCGCGTCAAGGCATCGGGCGGCGAGGCTGGCGCGGTCAGCATGAAGCGCTCGATGGATGCGTTTCAGGAGGACGCGGACATCGCGGAAGCCATCGACGTATCGCCCTTCCTCGAAGCGCTCGTGGCACGGTCCG
>CAZHPJ010000262.1:0-4733 GCA_964534585.1 uncultured Sandaracinaceae bacterium
CTTCGTGGGCCAAGTCGGAGACAGTCGTTGCTATATCCTGAGAAACGGCCGGCTGAGCTTGATCACCAAAGACCAGTCGCTCGTCAATCAGTTGATCGAAGCAGGGCAGCTCACCGAAGACGAAGCCGAGGCCTTTGAGCACTCGAACATCATCCTGCAAGCGCTGGGCACTACGCAGCAAGTCGCAGTCGATCTGACCTTCGTCGAGCTTCGGCGCGGCGACCGGGTGCTCCTATGCTCCGACGGTCTGAGCGGTCTCGTCCACGACGACGCCATTCAAGAGGCAATGGCCCTCATCGGCCCGCTCCCCGACCTTGCCGATCGCCTGATCGACCTCGCCAATGTGGCTGGGGGCCATGACAACGTCACATGTGTCATCGCTGACTTCGACGGCGACGCGCTGGAGCCGCCTGAGGAGGGCGCCGTGCCGTTCTATCAGCAATATCCCTTGCCGCGAGGCGATACTCAGTGGCCGGCGGCAGGGCCGAGGTTGCCCCATGTGGTCAAGAGCACCGCGCCCCGTGCGATGTCGGCGCAGCGACCGGCCGTTCGTGAGGCCCTGTCCGATCCCTCCGGGCCGGTGTCGTTCTCATGGTCGACCGCCGCCTCTGCGTTGGCGCTGCTCGGCTTGGCCGCCGTGATCACCATCGTGAGCGCAGGCCGACGCGAGCCGGCGAGCACACTCGCTCCGGCGCCACCACCACCCGTGTACGCGGACGCTCAGATTCCCGTCGACGTGAAGGTGCGTGCGGCACTCGACGGTGGCGAGCTCTATGTCAATGGTCGAAGCTATGGTCCGTTGCGCCTCGACGAGGCGATTCTTCTGCGGTTGCCTCCTGGTTCCTATCATTTCGAGGCCCGTGAAGTGGACGGGACTCAACTGGGTAAAGACGTCTTGGTGGAGCCCGGGCGGCCGACGGAGGTCGTGCTCATTCCGCCTGGCGATTGAGGTTCGGCAATGATCCGACTTCGCCAAATTAAGGGCGCCGACTCCGGACGCGAATTCGAGTTTGAGCAAGATCTCATTCGCATCGGTCGCATGCCCGACAGTGATGTGAACTTCGATCCTGAAGTCGACTTGGACGCGTCCGGGCGGCATGCCGAGATCCGCAACGAAGACGGACGCTACCTGTTGATCGACACGGGAAGCCGGAACGGCACTTGGCTCAACGGCCAGCGCATCAAGCACGCCGCCCTCAATTCCGGTGACGAGATCGAGCTCGGCCGCGGGGGGCCTAAACTGGAAGTCGCGTTCGTGCGAAATCGGCCGAGCAGCCGCGAGCCGACGGGGCAGATCCGCTCCGGTGGCACGCAACGTGACCCGAGGTTCGACCCACTTGCCATGCCGGTAACGACTGCGACCCGGCTAGAAGATCTCATGGCTCGTCCGGATCTCCTACCCGAGAGCCTTCGCTTCTCGGAAGTGTCTCGAGGCCCGATCAGGAATCGGCGGCGGCAACGAAGCTCCGCTTTCCTGTGGGGCGCAGCCGGGGTCGTTCTCTTGGTGGCCATCGCGATCGTCGTAAGCGCTTCGCTACAGTAGCTTTGTTGACCATCGAGCGGGCCGTCCGCGAAAAGCGAGGGAGCCCATGCTTCGCGCTCGACTCGCGGCTTGGCTTCGGCCGGCTTCCCAAACATCTGAACCCCTCGAGGGGCGCGAGGCGTATCACTCGGACATTCGTGAGCTGCGGCCCGACGCTTGGTCGACGCATCTGCCGGCTGCGCGGGGACGCGACGTGGAACGTGCGATGTGGCTTGCAGGCGTTGGCTCACGCGACTTTTCCGAAGTGGTCGACATCGATCTGTCCCCTCATCTCGTCACTCCAGTCGACGACATCGTCACGCTGTGCCGTCGTCGCGCGAAGACATGTGAAAGGCAGGCGCGAGAGCTCAGCTCCGAGCTTCCACCGCCCAATCCGTATGGACGCCCGCCGCTTCCATGGCACCGGACGAACGCGCATCAGGCGCAAGCGTTCTATCGCGCATCGCAGGCATGGGATGCCCTGGCCCGAGCGCTGATCAGCAATCGTTGGAACAGCTGAGGTCTTCGACCATGCGCTTGAGCACACCGAACGCTTGCCTCTTCGACTCTGCGAGATCGTTCTGCGCGTGCGCCGGCGCGGTTGCGTAGAAGTAGTACTTGAGCTTCGGCTCGGTCCCGCTCGGGCGCAGCATGGCTCGATGCCCGCCCTGGAGCTCGAAGACGACCACGTTGCTGGGCGCGAGCTTGGTGAGCGGAGTCACTTCCGCGGGTGTCCATTGTATCTGGCGTTCGAGATCCAGCATGCGAAGCACGAGTTGTCCTCCGATCATGCGCGGTGGCTCTTCCCGATAGCGGTCGACGACGGCGTTCATCCGCGCCCGGGCGTCGGCGCCTTCGAACCTCACGGAGATCTGGCGGCCTGCGAAGAACCCATGTTTGCGCCAGAGTCGATCCCGTGTGTCCAGAAGCGTTTTTCCGTGTGCTTTGAGACGCGAGGCCATGTCGGTCACCAGCAGTGCCGAGCTGATGCCGTCTTTGTCACGCACGGCGTGTGAGGGCGCGTATCCGAGAGCTTCTTCATAGCCGAACACATAGGAGAAGCCCTCTCGTTCGAGCTCGAGCGCACGGTTCTGGATCCACTTGTGTCCGGTCAGCGTCTGCTCCCAGCGCGCCCCATGGCTCGCGGCAATCGGGCCGAGCATCGGGCTGCTCACGATGGTAGAGATCACGACAGGCTTGCCCGCCGCCCCGTGTCGATCGAGTAAATCGTCGGCCAAGAGCACACCGATATCGTTTCCTGAAAGAAGCTCGAAGCCTCCTTCGCCGCGAACCGAGACCGCAACCCGATCCCCGTCCGGGTCGTTGGCGATTGCGAGATCCGCGTCGACTCGTTCCGCAAGAGCAAGAACCCGGTCCATTGCGCCCGGTTCCTCGGGGTTCGGGAACGCAACGGTCGGGAAAGCCCCGTCGGGGGTGGCCTGCTCACGCACGCTGTGCACGTCCTCGAAGCCCGCGCGGCCCAGCACCTTTCGAAAGGTGTCTTCTGCGACGCCGTGCAGCGCCGTATAGGCGATTCGGACCTTGCGCCGGTCTTCGGAGTCGCTTGCCTCCGAGGCGATTCGCGCAATGTAGTCCGCGCGTAGGGGGTCGAGGTCTCGGAGCAACTTCTTTTCCCGCGCGTCGTCCACCGATAGCCGAGGGATCTGGTTTCCGGGCGGGGTTTGCTGCATCTCGTCGGCAATGCCGCGATCGTTCGGAGGGATGATCTGCGCCCCGTTCTCCCAATACACCTTGTAGCCGTTGTACCCGGGCGGGTTATGGCTCGCGGTGATCATCACGCCGCCTGCCGCGCGAAGCTGTAGGACGGCAAAGGCGAGGACGGGCGTCGGTACCACGTTGCTGAAAGCCCACACCGGAATGCCGGCGCCAGCGGCCACTTCGATGACATCACGTTCGAAGAGATCGCTATTGACTCGGGCGTCCCGACCCACGCAGATGCCACGGGATGCCGCCTCCGGGACCGTCTGCTTGAACCAGGCACACAGACCGGCGGTGGCGCGCGCGACCGTCGCCCGATTCATTCGTGTCGGGCCTGCGCCCAGCAATCCGCGAAGCCCTGCGGTGCCGAACTGCAGCGTTCCCGCGAATCGCTCTTCGAGCGCAGCGATGTCGCCACGGTCGATCAGCATCTCGAGCTCGCGCCTAGTTTCGGGATCCGGATCGTGTGCGGCCCAGGACCGTGCTCTATCGATGATGCTCAAGCGGCAGCCTCACTTGGCGCTTCGTCTTGAATGTACGTCCGCTCCTTGTACCAGACCGCAACCGGGACGAAGAGTATCGCGGTAATCGCCATTGCAGCAGCAAAGAACAGGTAGTACGAGGCTCCATCGAGCTTGCTCGTGCCATCCGGATTCTGAATGAAGAAATTCACCGCGGCGGTGAAGAGGTTTCCGATCGATACGCTCATCAGAAAAGCGCCCATCACCAACGACTTCATGCGCTTGGGTGCCTGAGTATACGAAAACTCCAACGCAGTGATCGAGACGAGGATCTCGGCCGCCGTCATGATGATGTATCCGCCGAGTTGCCACACGATGTTGACGGTTTCGCCGGCATCGAGCCTCGCTTCGAGCCATGCGGGCAGCAGGAATGCGGGCACCGTCAAGAACAGTCCGATCGAAATCTTTCTAAGTGGCGTGAGCGGCCAGAAACGGTCGAATGCGGGATAGATCACCCTGTTGAACAGCGGAATGAAAAGGAGCACCAACGCGGGATTGAGCCACTGGGCCTGGGAGGGGTCCCAATGCACGATGAAGTGCCGGTCCATCCGCTGCGCTTGCAGCACCCACGCCGATCCCTGTTGGTCGAACAAGGCCCAGAACATCGCGATGAAGGTGTAGATGATGAAGAGCTTTCCGAGCGCCTTGAGACCTTCGCGGCTAAACACTTCGCGCAGAAACGCAACCCCTCCTGGAGGGATGTGCACGAACTCGTCGCGACCCATCCAGAACACGAAGGTCGCAAGCGCCATCAAGACGCCCGGAACTCCGAACGCTACGGAGGGACCGAAACGATGGAGGAGGGGCTCGGCAAACAGAATCGATGCGAGTGCGCCGACATTGATCGAGAAGTAGAACCAGCCGAAGACCTTGGGCAACAGACGAGCGTTGGTCCGGCCGAACTGGTCTCCCACGTGCGCCGACACGCAGGGCTTGATGCCCCCCGAGCCGATCGCGATGAGCCCGAGGCC
>CAZHPJ010000263.1:0-4726 GCA_964534585.1 uncultured Sandaracinaceae bacterium
AAAGAACGAGAGATAGAGGTCCTCGATGATCTTCTTGTCCGGAGGATGAACCTTCGTCACCCCCTTCATCGTGTAGATGAAGTCTGCCATGAGCTATTGAGCTACGCGTCTCCTCGCCAGCCACATAGCAACGATGCCCAACACGATCCAACCGAACGAGGCGCTCTTCGCAGCGCTCACACTACAGCCATCGGAAGCGCTCGTATCAGCGTCGGTCTTCGGCGCCGGCGCAACGGCACCCGCCTCGAGGTCGAGCTCGGGAATGTCGGTTCGAATGAGTCCCGGCAGTTGACTGGTCAGCGTCTTGCCGGTCGTGCCTTTGAGTGCCGTGTTGCCCGCCGCAAAGGGCTTCGGCATGGGCCCGCCGGGCGGCCCACCCCACATGCCGCGCCGCGGGTTCTCACACGTCAGCTCGCCTTCCCAGGGATGCAGAATCACGTACCGCCCCTGGAAGTTGTTGATGCTCGATGCCTGCGCGCGCCGCTCCCCGAGCTGACCCTGTTGATCGGGCATCCCCCGGCCGCCAACGATTGGACCCGCAGCGCGAAACACGAGGTCCTCGTCGAGTCCGTCCTTGTCGTAGCGATAGTGCAAGCGGGTCAGCACGAAGCCGTGCGGCTGCCACGACGGACGCCGCTTGCGCCGCGGCACGACCCCAGGAATGTCGGAGTACGGATCCTGCTCGGCAGGCACAATCACATCGCCGCCAAGCAACGCCAGCTCTTCCGGCCTCAACGGCGGTTCCGGACAGGGATCGCAAGTCGTCGCGTCCCAAGCGTACTCCGTCACGACCGCACCGGGGTTCTTCTCGGTCGTACGCTCGAACAGCGCGTCATAGAACGCCCCAAAGCTCTTTCGAACGCTGTCCTCGACTCGAATGTTGGTCGGGATCGACGCGTTCTCGTAGTTAGCCACCTCATAGCGCTGGCGCTTGCCGAGAATGTGCACGATCAAATCCTGCTGACCCGCGCTGTTGAGCAAACCAAGGCGCACCGGAAGCGTGAAGGTCGGAGCGTCGTAGTGGAATCGCAAGGGTGAGAGCACCGCCTTGCCGTCATGGAACTGCACTTTCTTCGAGTCGACTTTCGCAACGAAGAACTTGGTGTTTTGCTCGACGTAGGGGCGTAGAACCTCGTTGGCGCCCTTCGGGATGTTGTACTCGTTCTTGCGGAGCCACTTGCCGAGCCCGCCGGAATCCTTCGCGCTCAAGATGACGATGTCGTACTCGGCGACCTTGAACTGCGCTTCGATAGTCACGCCGTAGTCCGCCTCGGCTTCATCGGCCGACATCGATTTCATTCGCCGCGCCGACGGCGCCCCAGCTGCCATCTCGTAAACGACCAGCTCACGACAAGGATCCTGCTCCCAATACTCGACCAACCGCGGTGCGGCGAGCTTGTCGATGCGCGAAAAAATCTCCGGCGGCAACGTCTTTACGTTGTCCTTCTGCAGAACCACCGGCACGGGCACGATCATCGCGAAATCCTCCGGCGGACCCTGATAGTTGTTCTGCATCGACAGCACGGTTCGCGTGCCCTCGCGCATCATCACGACCATCGTCGCATTGTTGTACAAAGACGCGTCGGCCCCACTGACGTAGAACCCACAAAACGCGCGCGACGTAGTCGGCCAAGCCATGACCACGCACAGACCCAAGACAGCGATTGCTTGCTTCATCGAATACTCCTCATGTGTCCTGGTAGACGCACGGGGCCACGGTTTGGATCTACCGTGTGAAAAACGATGCAATTACCGGGCAATGACGACGAGATCGATGTCCAACACGACGGTGCCCTGAAGCCGGCCGTACGTCATCGTCTACGGCTTGATCTCGAGCAGATCGACGTCGAACACCAACATTCCCTGGGGCTTCCCCCGTGCGCCTGCGTAGGCCAGATCCTCGGGGATCCAAAGCCGGCGTTTCTCGCCAACGACCATCAACTGCAAACCCTCGGTCCAGCCGGGGATGACCTGCTTCAGACCGAACGTCGCGGGTGTTCCGCGCACGACCGAACTGTCGAACATCTTCCCGTCGGTCGTCCATCCCGAGTAATGCACGGTCACCTTGCTTGCGGCGGTGGGATGTTTCTTGCCCGTGCCCTTCGTCAGCACCCGTGAGCCGAGACCGGACTTGGTCTTCTTGGCGTTCTTGGGAATCTTGGCAACGTCCTTGGGCGTATCGGGTGGCTTAGGCGCCTCTTCGAAGCTGATGAGCTCGACGTCGAACACCAGGGTGCCCCGCGGTGGACCTGACCTAGCATGCGGATCGTTTGTCTTTGCCTCGCCGTAGGCTAGCTCCCCGGGAATCCAGAAACGGCGCTTCTCGCCGGTGACCATGAGCTGCAGACCCTCGGTCCAACCCTTGATCACGCGATTGACCGCAAACTGTGCGGGCTTGCCGCGCTTCGTCGAGCTGTCGAACATGCGCCCGTCGGTGGTCCAGCCGGTGTAGTTGACGGTAACGCGGTCCGCACCGCTCGGATGTGTATCGCCGGTGCCTTCTTGCAACACGGTCCAGGCGAGACCCGACTCGCTGCGCTCGGCGTTCTCAGGTGGCGCGGCAACATCAGACGGTGCTGGAATGCCAGACGGCGCAGCGCCTTGCGCCACGATCTTGGCGCTGGTGCTTTCGTCTTTGGTGGATTCGGTTTTTTCGGCCGACGCTTCAGCATCGGCGGCGGGCTCACCCTCGGCAGGTGCGGGCGCACTGCTCTTGCACGCGGTCAGCGCGGCGGCCAGCACCACGCTACAAACAACGGTCCAGAGAATTTTCATGGTGCCGTGGTAGCCGACTGCACGCGCGCTGTCTACTTCTCTAGTTGTCCCCGGATCTCCGATGTGGAGACGACCTCAACGACTTCGCCTTCGACCTCAATCACGTCTTGGGGGCCGCCGGACGCGCCATTGTAGCCGGGCGCATACACTTGTACCCGACCTGTCGCGATTTGCCGCTCGAACCACGAGCGGACGATGCCGGCAATGACACGGCGCGTCGGCGGCATGACCATGGAAAGGCCAGCGATATCGGTCAGGATGCCAGGCGTAATCAGCATCAAGCCACCGATGAAGATCAGGAGCCCGTCAATGACGCCGTCCTTCGGCAGCTGCTGACGCGCCATTGCCTCTTGCCACCGGCGAATCACCCGCGCGCCCTCGAGCCGCGCGAACCAGGCGCCCAGCGCGCCAGTCAAGAGCACCAGGCCAATGGTCGGCACCGGTCCGAGGGCTCGCCCGATCGCGATCAACAGATACAGCTCGACGAGCGGGACAACCGTGAATAACAGGAAAAGACGGGCCACAAAGCAAACGTAAGGCCGATCCCAACCTGGCGCTACCCAGATGCTTTGTTTGGCGTCGCGGTCTATCTGCCGTACACCCGGCGGCATGAACGCGCCCGCAGACGAGTCGATGAGCCCAAAATGGGGACTGCGATGCTTGTTGGGTGGCGCGCTGATGGGACTTGCCAATCTCGTCCCGGGTATCAGCGGCGGCACGATGTTGCTAGCGGCCGGGATCTATCCCCGCTTCATCCAGGCCTTGGCCGACCTCAGCGGACTTCGGTTTCGCAAGAGCTCCTTCCTCGTCTTGGGTCTCGTCGGCTTCGCAGCGGCGGTGGCGATTCTTTTGGGCGCCGGCCCCGTCAAAGACGCGGTCGTCGAAAACCGATGGGCAATGTACAGCCTGTTCATCGGACTGACGCTTGGCGGTGTTCCCGTGCTCTGGCAGATGGCCAGGCCAGCCTCCAACGCGTTCTCCGTCGGCACCGTAGCCGGGCTTCTGGTGATGGCCGCGTTGGCGTGGCTGCAGATGTACGGCATGAGCTCCGGCGCGAGCCGTGAAGGCGTCCCGATGATGTTCATCGCCGGTGTCGCCGGCGCGAGCGCAATGATTCTGCCGGGGGTGAGTGGCGGGTACCTGCTGTTGGTCTTGGGGGTGTACGTTCCGGTGTTGAGCGCCATCGATGCGCTCAAAGAAGCGCTCGAGGCCAACGACTTGGCAAGCGCGTCCGACCCCATCCTCGGCGTCGTGCTTCCGGTCGGCATTGGCGTTGCGATCGGCATCTTGCTGGTCAGCAACCTGATCAAAGTCGTGCTCGAACGGTACGAGCAACCGACATTGGGTGTGCTCATGGGGCTGCTCGTGGGTGCGGTGCTCGGCTTGTGGCCTTTCCAGGAAGGCGTCGCCCCGAAGGTCGGCGAGATGTTCAAAGGACAGGTGCTGACGGCCGAGCGCCTCGCAGAGCTGACGCCGGACAAATTCCCAACCGAATTCTACTCGCCTACCTTTACCGACGGAATGATGGCGATAGGGTTGGTCGGCGCCGGCTACATGGTTACCACCTTGGTCGCCCACATCGGCGGCGCCAAACCGCAGCGGCGCTAGGCGCGAATCGACGGCTTCGTTCAGTTGCTGAGCAGCTCGTCGCACTCGGCGCTGATGTAGCCGAGAGCCACCAGCTGACGGCAGAGCCCTGGGGTCATCTCCCGCTCTTCCTCTGTCAGCCCTGGCTTTTTCTTGCCCGGTGAGTTGCCGGAAGCCGCCAGCCAATGGCCGCGATTCTCCGCGCCGAGGAACTGTCCGTGAAGGGTCCGCAGGTACCGCTGGGCGATGGGATGGTTGTGGCCATCGAGCTCCTTCTTCTCCCAATAGTCGTTTCCGAGATCGAACATGACATGCGACAGATTCCCACGAATGATCATCTTCCAATCGCCGCCGCGAATCACCC
>CAZHPJ010000264.1:0-4719 GCA_964534585.1 uncultured Sandaracinaceae bacterium
GGTTGGCTTCGTTTACGACCTTGTCGTGATCGCGCATGAGCTTCTCGACCTGCCGGTCTTTGGGCGACTTGCTGGAGAGCGGAATCCAACGCGCGACCAAAGCGTTGCCGTCCGTTTGCAGGGGGGGCGCATCAAGCGTCTGCCGCTCATTCTTCAGCTCGGCCAAGCGGCCGCGCTGTGCCTCGAGATCGGCGGCGTCCACGTTGCCGGACTTTTCCCAGGCCGTGATCTTCGCCGACAGATCGCCGATCTGCCGGTCGAGCTGACCGACGCGTGCTGAACGCGACCACTCGCTGCGGTCGACGAAGCGCTCCGCCTTCTTCTTGCGGTGTACGTCGACGACCGTGAGTCCTCGGCCCTGCCGGCTCGCATGAAACACCCAAGCCTTGCCCGCCTGGTGAGGAGGAATGGGATCATCCTCGTCGAGCCCACCCTGAATTACGAAATCGACACCGTCGATGGCCCCGATGCGATTGGCGCTGCGACGCGACCCGTCGACCAGCGCGACGGTCAAGTCCGATCGGCTCCGTGCGGCGCCTACTACGGCCGTGACCGCGTCCCGCTCGGCCCCAGGACGCACTCCAACGATAGCCAAACGAAGAGCTCCAGCTTCGGTTGGCAACACCTCGGCATCGCTCCCCATCGCCAACCACCGAAAATCGGAAGCCCGTTGCAGCATTTCGATCACCTCGGGCGGCTGGGCACGATCGCGGCGGCCGGGCAACACGGCGGTGACCTCCAATCGATTGAGAATCCCCGCAAGGGTCTTGGCATTGCGGTTCGCCTGATCGACACGCACCGGTTCGAGCTCGGCCGCATCGAAGAACACATCCCCCGCGATCAGAAACACGAGGGGCACGGGCCCATCCCGGAGCGCGCGGATCTGCGCGGCGAGCCGGTCGATGCCGCCGAGCGGATCGCTCGTACAACCACAGGGCTCGAGATAGCCCTCGAGGTCGGTCACGATCGCCAAGCGGACGCTCGGCGTGTCCTCGGCGGCGAGCCCATTCCTGGGCTGGCCCCGGCTACAGCCGAGGCACAGCGTCAGGGCCAGTACGGCGAGGAAGCATCGCATCCCCCTCGTTCTAGCAATCCAACGCCTGACCGCAAAAAGCCTGGGGAGGGCGGCGGCTTGACGGAGGGGCGGGCGCTGACTAGCTTTCGGCGTCTTTTGGGTGGGCATGACCCGCCGCTTACGAGGATTCCATGGTCAAGGTTCGACTGTCACGCGCTGGCGCGAAGAAGCGTCCCTATTATCACATTGTCGTCACCGAGAAGGAAAGGGCCCGCGACGGGCGCTTTATCGAGCAGATCGGCACTTACGATCCAAGCCGCCCCATCGAGGAGGCCAGGGTCGATTACCCGCGCCTCGAGTACTGGCTGGGTGTGGGCGCGCAGGTCAGCGATCGCGTCCGCGACGTGGTCAAAGAACACAAAAAGGCTGCGGCAGCCGCAGCCCCGGCTTCCTAAGCGAGCATCGAAGTGGCCGGAGACAAGCTTCAGGACCTGATCGCGTACATCGCTAGCTCACTGGTCGACGACCCCGACGCGGTCGAGGTGAACGTGGTCGAAGAAGAGCGTGCCGTCGTCTTGGAGCTCACTGTGGCTCCGGACGACCTTGGAAAGGTCATCGGCAAGGAAGGCCGCACCGCCCGCGCCATGCGCACCCTGCTAGCCGCCACGTCGGCACGGCTCCGCAAACGGGCCATCCTCGACATCCTCGAGTAACAGCTACGCGCTGCGCAGAACGGACGAGCTTCGGGGCCCTAGTCGCGTCGTTGGTGGATGGGTAGAGTCCCTGTGGTGACGGATGCAAACAGCAGGTGGCCCGGCTGGTTCCGCGAACCGCTGGTGCACTTCGTACTGATCGGAGCGGCGGTCTTCGCCGTCTACGCGATCCTGCGGGATCCGCAGCCGACGTATCCTTTGACTGCGGACGATGCGCCGATCGCGCAGCTGCGGCGCGACTGGAACGCGCGAAAGGGAGCCCCGCCAAACGCGGCCGAGGAACAACGCCTCAAGGACGATTGGCTCGAAGAGGAAGTCCTCTACCAACGCGCGCTCGAGCTCGGTCTGGATGAAAGCGACACGATCATCCGGCGCAGATTGGTCCAGCGCATGCGATTTCTGATCGAGGACACGACCCCGGTTCCCGAGCCCGGCGACCTGCAGCTTCGCGCATGGATCGACGCGCATCCCGACAGGTACGAAGAGGCGGCTCGGATTTCACTCGATCACGTGTTTTTCAGCCGAGTCAAGCGCGGCAGCAACCTGAACATCGACGCGGGAAGGGCGGCCGCAACCCTTGCGGCGGCGCCCGAGGCTACGGTCTCGGGCGATCCTTTCCCCCGCGGCAACCATCTCGATCGCTACACACCAACCTCGCTTGCTCGCTCGTTCGGCGTCGCTTTCGCGCGACGAGTTGGCGAGCTGCCGGTGGGCAACTGGCATGGACCGTTCGAGTCTTCGTATGGGCTCCATGTGGTCCGCGTGACCAGGCGCACCGAGGCAGCGCCCCCATCGCTAGAAGGTGCGCGCAAACGCGCTCGCGCGGACTGGATCTACGAACGACGAAGGCAGCTCAACCGCGAAGCCGTCGAATCGATGATCGGGCGTTACGCTGGCCAAGAGGATCCACGCCGGTGACCCGACTTCTGGCACTCGCGTTCGTCCTGTGGGGCTGCATCTTGGGCGCCACTCCGGTTTCGGCTCACTCGATGAGCGCAGCGCTCCTGCGGCTCGATGTGCTCGACGACGGTACGACGCGCGTACTGCTAAAAATCCCTCGGAGAGAAAACGGTCCTACGACGCTCGACGTAGTCCTTCGCGGCGCTTGCAAGGAGGGGACCAGTCGTAGGCGCCGAAACACCCGGGACGCCTTCATCGAGTCTTGGAACGTGTCGTGCTCGCGCGAAGCGCTTCGCGGCGTCGCGCTCGTGGTCCGAGGATTGAACCCCGCTGTGAGCGAGCTCTTGGTGCACGTGCAGGTCGGGGATGAAGACCCTTGGACGACCGTGGTGGGACGCGGGTCACCAGAAACGATCCTGCAAACCACGGGCTCCGCACCGACTGATCGGCGGCAGGGGCCCGCGAACGGCTTTTTCGCCCTTGGGACCGCGCACATCTTGTCGGGTCCAGACCATCTCTTGTTCATTCTCGCCCTGCTCCTGCTCATCGCACGCGCAAACGGGGGCCGGCCACTGCGCGACCTCACCGTGACCATGATGTGGACGATCACGGCGTTCACGATTGCGCACAGCATCACACTAGCCAGCTCGGTGCTCGGATTGGTTCGTGTGCCGACTACGCCAGTCGAAATCCTGATCCCACTCAGTGTGCTGCTTCTCGCCGTCGAGCTCAGCCGAACAGAGCCCGAGCGGACCCTCACCGCGCGATATCCGTGGGCGGTAGCGTTCGCGTTCGGCCTGCTACACGGTTTCGGGTTCGCGGGCGCGCTTCGCGAGATCGGCCTGCCGCGCGAAGCGATCGGCCACGCGCTGCTCCTCTTCAACCTCGGCGTGGAGGCGGGGCAGCTGGCGTTCTTGGCCACGATGGCTGTGGCCTGGAGGCTGGTGGAGCGAGCGCGGCCACACCTGCGTGAGCGCAGTCATATCCTGCTTGGCCGTCTCGAACGGATCGCCGTCTATGCTATCGGTGTGACAGCGGTGTTCTGGTGCCTACAGCGGGCATGGATGGCTTCAGCATGAAACGACTTGGTTGGATTGGATTGATCGGTTTGTGGGTCGGCTGCTCGACCCAACCCAACGACAACGGAGAGTGCGGGACCGCCTGCGCGGAGGCGAAGCGCTGCGACGATTTCAATCCGGGGCTTCAGGTGCTCTGGGGCGATCTTCACGTCCACACCCGCATCTCGTTCGACGCCTATTTCCTCAACTCGGTGAACGGACCCGAGGAAGCCTATCGCTTCGCCAAAGGAGAGCCCGCTGGGTTGGTGTGCGAAAATCCCGACCAGGCCTGCCAAACGATCGAGCTCGAAAGGCCGCTCGATTTCACGGCGCTCACCGAGCATGCCGAGTTTCTCGGAGCATTCTCCACCGCCTGTGGAGGCGACGACCCCGATACTGCCTGTGGCCCCGTGGGGAACCTCATCCGGAACTCGGTGGCAATGTTCATCCAAGGCGACAACCCCCTCGATGTCGAGCTCATCGAGCGCTTGTTCTCGGACCTTCCCGATCCCGACACGGTTTGGCAAACCATCCAGGCGGTCACCGAGGCGCAGAACGACCCCTGCTCGTTCACGACGCTCCACGCCTACGAATACAGCCCTCTCATCCGTGGCTCGATGATGCACCGCAACGTCTTCTTCCTCGGCGAGAGCATTCCGAGCCACCCGGTCTCGCAGTTCGACACCGAGAGCGAGTGGGAGCTCTTCGACTCCCTGGAGGCCGAATGCGGAAACCTGCAGGACTGCGACTACCTGACGATTCCGCACAATTCCAACCTGGCGGACGGGCGGATGTTCCTTCCAATCGGGACCCCCTTTGCAGCCGCGGGGCGAAACAACGAACCGCTGACCGCGCGAGACGCGGCGCTGAGGGCGAAGGCCGACCGAATGCTGGAGATCTCCCAACTCAAGGGTCAGGCCGAATGCATGGCAGGGTTCGGGTTCGACGGACTCGGTTCGGACGAGCTCGATGCAGCCTGCTACTTCGAGCAGAACAAGCCGATTTGCACCGGATCGCCACAAGACAGCCCCCG
>CAZHPJ010000265.1:0-4715 GCA_964534585.1 uncultured Sandaracinaceae bacterium
GGCCACCTTTGCAAGCCGTCCCGTTCGTCGGTCCCCCGTGTCGTGTCGTACCGTGCCCCGGCACGCCCGTCGCGTGCCGTTCTCCGGTCGCACAGTTGCACAACGGGAGCGTTACCAGGCTCCCGTATTCTCCATCGACGCCCAGGGCTCTTTCGGCCCGAGCGCATTGCCCCTCTGCAACAACTCGACCGAGATCCCATCGGGTGATCGCACGAACGCCATGCGCCCGTCGCGCGGGGGCCGGTTGATCGTGATGCCAGCGTCCATCAGCCGCTGGCACAGCACGTAGATGTCTTCGGTTTCAAAGGCGAGGTGGCCGAAATTACGCCCGCCCGCATATTCCTCTGGATCCCAGTTGTAGGTGAGCTCGACCAGGGGCGATGCCTCTGCCGCAGCACGCTCGCGGTCCTCGGGCGCAGCCAAGAACACGAGCGTGTACCGCCCGCCCTCACTGTCCTTCCGCGTCGTCTCGATGAGCCCGAGCTTGTTGCAGAAGAAGTCGAGCGACTCGTCGAGGTTGCTAACGCGAATCATCGTGTGGAGGTAACGCATGGCCCCGCGACTATACCACCCCGCAGAGCTGCGCCGGCCCAGCCACTGACACCAACACTGCCCCTGTCACTGCCTCTGACACTGCGCCTGCCCCTGACGCTGTCACTGCCACTGCCACTGCCCCTGGCGCTGCCACCGCCCCTGATGCAGACTCCCGCCAATGGCCAACGACTTTGAAGCAATCGTCATCGGCGGCGGCCCCGGCGGGTACGTAGCTGCCATTCGCCTTGGGCAACTCGGCGTGAAGACGCTGTGTGTCGAGAAGGAATCCATGGGAGGCGTATGCCTCAACTGGGGCTGCATCCCTTCCAAGGCCCTGATCGCCGCCGCAAATCTCGCCAACAAGGTTCGCAACGCCGGACACATGGGCATCACCGTCAAAGACCTCGAGGTCGACGTGGCCAAGATGCAAGAGTGGAAGGAAGGCATCGTCAAGAAGCTCGTCGGCGGTGTAACGAGCCTCGTGAAGGGCAACGGCGGCACCATCGCCATGGGCAACGCAACGATCACGGGTCCCAATT
This sequence comes from uncultured Sandaracinaceae bacterium, assembly GCA_964534585.1. Lineage (GTDB taxonomy): Bacteria > Myxococcota_A > Polyangia > Polyangiales > Houyiibacteriaceae > SG8-38. The sequence continues at coordinate 1,074 of CAZHPJ010000265.1, forward strand.
CCGTCGAGGTGACGAGCGCGGACGGGAAGAAAGAAAACTATACGGCGAGCAAGGGCATCATCGTGGCAACCGGCACACAGATGCTTCAGATACCCGGCTTCGAGCCGGACGGCGAGGTCGTGATCACCGCACGCGAGGCCGTGAGCCTTCAGAGCGCGCCACAAAGCATGGTGATCATCGGCGGCGGCGTCATCGGGCTCGAGCTCGGCATGGTGTATCAGAAGCTCGGAACCAAGATCACGATCGTCGAGATGATGGACCAACTGCTTCCCGGAACCGACCCCGACCTGGTGCGCGTCGTGCAAAAGCACCTCAAAAAAAGCGGAGCTGCCATCCACCTCGAGAGCAAGGCAGCGAAGCTCGACAAGGGCGGGGGTAAGGCCAAGGTCACCATCGAAACCGACGGCAAGGCGCAGGTCGTCGAAGCGGAGAAGGTTCTCGTATGTGTGGGTTTCAAGCCCAACTCGGCCGGCATCGGCCTCGAAGATGTCGGTGTGAAGCTCGACGAGCGCGGTCACATCGCGATCGATGAACAGATGCGCACCAACGTGCCTTCGATCTTCGCGATCGGCGACGTCGCTGGGATGCCCTACCTCGCGCACAAGGCGTCGAAGGAAGGTGAGATCGCCGCAGAGGTCATCGCCGGACACAAGTCGGCACGCGACTACCGCGGGATGCCCGCTGCGATCTTCACCGACCCGGAGATCGCGACCGTTGGCATGACCGAATCCGAAGCAAAGGCTCAGGGCAAGAAGGTCAAGACTGGCAAGTTCCCTTTTGCGGCTTCCGGACGCGCGATGGCCGTGAGCGAGACCGACGGGTTCATCAAAGTAATCATCGGTGAGGACGACCATGAGTTGCTGGGCGTAGCGATCGTGGGACCGGAAGCGAGCGACCTGATCAGCGAGTCGGCGCTCGCTCTCGAGATGTGTGCATTCGCGGAAGACGTCGCGCTCACGGTGCACCCTCACCCCACGCTCGGCGAAGGCGTGATGGAAGCCTTCAAGCATGCCTTGGGCGAGGCGATCCACATCATGAACCGCTAGGGGGGCTCATGCTATTTTGCCGCCTCGGAACCGTCGACTATGCCGAAGCGCATCGTCTCCAAAAGGAGCTGCAGGCCAAGCGGATCGCTGGCGAGATAGGCGACACGGTATTGCTGCTGGAACACCCGCCGGTCTTGACGTTGGGACGTTCGGCAAAGGAGCAACACATCCTCGTGCCGCAAGGAGCTCTCGAAGCGCGCGGAATTTCGGTCCACGAGGTGGGACGCGGCGGGGACGTGACGTATCACGGGCCGGGTCAACTCGTCGCCTATCCGATCATCGACCTCAAGCCCGACCGGCGTGACGTCCGTAAGTACATGTGGTCACTCGAAGAGACGATGATCCGCATCTGCGCCGATTTCGGCTTGTCGGCGACGCGGATCGAGGGCTTGAACGGCGCGTGGATCGGTGATCGCAAGGTCGGCGCGGTTGGCGTACGCATTAGCCGTTGGGTCACCATGCACGGCTTCGCACTCAATGCGAACAGCGACCTGACGCACTTCGACCTGATCGTGCCATGCGGCATTCAGGGCAAGGCTGTCACTTCACTTTCCGCCGAGCTCGGCCGGACGGTATGTGTCGCCGACCTAGTCGATCCCCTCGCGCGACACTTCGCCGAGCTATATGACACCGAGATCGAATGGCGGGACGCCCTCCCTGGCGGGCTCGACTTCTAGCCCCGTGGTCGTAGTGAAGCCGCTATTTTTCGGGGCTGAGGAAATACTTGATCGCGCTCTGACCCATCACGGTCGTTCCTGCGCCAGCAACGCCAGCGGACACCACGTTGCCAGCACCAGGCACGAGCTTGGCAATCGTTTGGACCGAGAACCGCAGACCCATTCCGAGACCGCCAACCACCCCAAGGCTGCCAAGCCACTCGGCCACCGTCTTCTTGCCCCAGCTCCGGCCACTCAGGTACGCCAGCGAGCTCACCATCATGGCTTGCAGGGGTCCGAGTAACACCATATCGGAGAACGGAATCGGCGTGAGGCCAACCGTGACCGAGACCGCCGTGCACGCTTGAACGATCTCGTTGCCGATTCGAATACGGCCCTCTTGCGCCCGCGTCAGCGCACGGGCTGCTTCGAGTCGCGCTTGTTCGGGCAGAGCCACGATCATGGCCTCGGAAAGGCCGCGGAGGCCGTAGCCGCTGATCGCCGACACCGCACGCGGTGGCTCAGCGCTCAACCCGGAATCACGAAGCCTCGCCTCGAGTTTGTTGCGCGCCGCTTCGACATCGAGATCCCCACGTCCGATCAAGTCGGCATGGGTCAGCAGCGGCAACACCCGCAAGGGCCCGCTTCCTGCGGGAACATCGGGGAGCAAGCTCTTGGCACGTTCGATGATGCGGCCCACCTCCTCGGCATCGCTGGGCTCGAAGGTCAGGAACACGAGGTCGGGCAGCTCCTTTTCGAGCGCGTCCTTCCATTGCAATCGCGCGGCGGGGTCATCCACGTCGATCTCGAGCCAGTTAACCTTCGCTCCTTCATGCTCGAGGTGCACCCACTCGCCGTGATCGGCATGCAACGGATCTCGCGCCGGCCCTCGTTCGATCAGCGAGCGCAGCAGAGTCGACCTACCGCTGCTCCCGAGACCCAATGCCGCGATCCGAGGAGGGCGGCGTTGATAGAGCAGCGAACGAAGTCCGGTGAGATCGTTCTTGATGCTCGACACCAACGGCACCCGATCGAGAACCCTCACGAGCTGGTCCAACGCCACCTCTTTTACGCGATCGTTCATCGAACGAGTCATTCGCGCTGCGGACTATGCGCGCAACCCGAGTCGTGTTAACGTCGCCGCCGGGTAGCTGGTGGGGGCAAATTGGCTCAGCGCTCTAGAGGATGTCGGCGGCCGTCTCGTGCCCGCAGCGCGTGCTTTCGTCAATTCTCAGCGCCCTCCTCTACCCGAGACAGGCGCACCAGGGATTCGTTGGCTCGCAACGCAGCTCGAAGATTTCGTCGACCAGAACACCGATGGGATCGATGACGATCGCTTCGTCGAAGGCGCAGGGGCGCTTCTTGGTCTCTTGTTGATCGAGCACTTGGGCGGCCGCGAGCGCGAGCGCGACGGGTGTCATCGCGTACAGCTGGGCCACTTCGGCTGGTTCGATCCTTTCGGCACGATTGAAGAGGCGCTGGATGCGGAGGACCCGCGAGGGTGTCTCTCCGAGTATCTATCGATCGCCGAGCACGAAGCTGCAGACACCGGACCTGTTTCTCGCGTGGTGCGCGTATTCGCCGACGAGCTCGGCCGCGCGAGACCCGATCTCGGCATCGAGTCTCAATTCGAGCTGACGGTCGACCTCAACAACGGCGCAAGCATCGACTTGACCCGCCTGGAGCGCGTCGCGCGCGACCAGAACGATGACGCGGCCACCGCAGCAGCCCGGCGCATCATCAGCATGCTACCGGGAGCCGACGCACGAGAAGGGACGCCCTGGCACGAAGCGGCAGCGCGGTTGTTCCCTCGGCTCGCGTCCAAGAAATTTCTGACATCCCTGCCAGGCGAGCAGGCCTTGTACGTCGACGCTGTCGGGAACGATGTGCATCTGACGCTTCAGCTCCGGTACGGAACGCGCGCGCGCTATCTGCGGTGC
>CAZHPJ010000266.1:0-4707 GCA_964534585.1 uncultured Sandaracinaceae bacterium
AAGGTCGCGACGCTCGACCTGGATCAACCTGACACGACTCCACGGAGCAAGGCTGCGCCGAGAGCGCGGACGGCCGTCGCGCCTCAGGCCGAGCCACAGACTGCACGGTTCGGAAAGCCGCAATCGCGCAGGCCCGGCCTGATGAGGGAGAGCTCGAACCCGGCGATCACCCCGAGTCGCCGTGCGCCGCCGCCGATCGCGGTGCGATCGAAAGGGCCCGGCGAGGCGCGGATGCGCCAAATCTACGATAGCTACATCGAGGCCAAGAGAAACAACAACGAGCGCACGGACAAAATCGACTACGAGACGGTCGCCAAGAGCCTCAAGAAAATGGTTCCGAAGCTCGACCGTAAGCACAGAGGCAAGCGCGTCGACTTCAAAGTCGTCGTCAAGGACGGTAAGGTCGGCATCAAGCCGGTTGTGAAGAAGTAGGCTCGTCTGCCAGGAGCATCGGATGCGAGACCTCGATGCGTGTTTCGATCGCTCGTTTGAGCGCACCAAGCGAGCTCGGGTCGAGCGCGCTGATTGGGACCCCGCGGTCTGTAAGTGTCGTGTGAGGTATCTCGAGCTTGTCGCACTTGTTGAATACGAGAATCCGCTGCACTCGCTCGAGGCCGAGGTCGACCAACAGTTTTTCGGTCGTTTCGACGTGCTCGCTTCGGCACGGATCAGACGCGTCGACCACGTGAAGCAATAGATCGGCGTCTTGGGTCTCATCGAATGTCGCTCGGAAGGCAGCGAACAAGTCTTTCGGCAAGTCGCGAATGAAGCCCACCGTGTCGGTGACGATGGCTTCACGCCTGGAGGGAAGTCGCATCGTTCGCGAGCGTGTATCGAGCGTCGCAAACAGCTTGTCCTCGACGATCACGTCGCTGCCGGTCAGCGCGTTGAGGAGCGTGCTCTTACCTGCATTCGTGTAGCCAACGATCGCCACCGTGGGCGTTCCGCTTCGCTTCCGACGCGAGCGTCGCTGTTCCCGCTGCCGCCCTAGTCGCTTGAGCTGATACTGAAGGCGCGTGATGCGTTCTCTGGCTCGGCGCCGGCCGACTTCGAGTTTCGTCTCGCCCGGCCCCCGCCCGCCGATGCCACCGGTCAGGCGTGAAAGGGCATCATCCCGTTGGCCGAGGCGCGGCAGAAGATATTGCATCTGCGCTAGCTCCACCTGCAGCTTACCGTCGCTGCTTTCCGCGCGCTGGGCGAAGATGTCGAGGATGAGCTGCGTTCGATCGACCACCCTCATATCAGCCATTCGCGCGATGTTGTTGGCCTGTGCTGGTCGAAGGTTGCAGTCGAAGATCAACGTCTCCGCGTCGAGTTGCATGGCGCGGATTACGACGTCCTCGAGCTTGCCGCGCCCGAGCGCATAGCGAGGATCGACACGGTCGCGGACCTGCAATACTTGGTCGGCTACTTCGACCCCTGCCGTGCGCGCGAGATCTTCGAGCTCCCGGAGCGAGTCTTCGGCTTGGCCGGCGCTCCGCTTGTCGCAGACATGCACCAAGATGGCGCGGCCGTCCTTGGCGGTGACTCCACGCGCCCGAGCAGCGCGAGCGAACTCCTGTTCGAGCGTCTCGATAATCTCTGCGGGGTTGTCGCGAGCCTTCGCGTAGGGGATCGGGCCGAAGGTGCGGAAGGGCGGCTCGCTGCTGTCGTCGACGACGGGGAAGTTGTGTCCGTAGTACACGCACAGCGCGCGCTCTTCGCCGGGCGCGAGGCAAATCGCGACTACCATGTCCAAGTGCAGACGCGTCAGGTCGACGAGGTCGTCGCGGCTCAGTGGCTCGTTGCGCAAATGGGTGTGGACCAGCCGCAGGCCTCGAAGCCTGCCCGCGCCGGCGCGGAGGCGACCCACGTCGGGCAGCATGAGCTTCGACGCGTCGCCCAGGATGACGTGGTGGACCGTCCCGCGGCGATCGATGAGCACGCCGACCTGTCTGCCCGTCGCGTGTGAGATACCCACGAGGGCCCGCGTGAGCTCCGGAGTCGTGAGCCGATCCAGAGGCACCTTGCGCCTGTAGATGTGCTGCAATGCCTTGGTTTCCGAAGGGCTTAGGCCGCTCGTGTCGCCGTAGATCTCCAACGCTTCCTCAGTTCACAGCACCGACAGATGCACGTTCTAGCTCACGAAGCCGTTCCTTCACGGATCGGGCTTCGGCACTGTCTAGCGCGTTTTGAAGAGGAACGGCAGGGGGTAGGTCACGGGCCCTTCGGCGGAGCGCGTTGGCGCGCGACTGGGCTTCGGTCAGACGGACGCGAAACAGCTCACTGCGGCCGGCTTCGGTTGCGAGCGTTTCGCGCAGACGGGCGGCCGCCTCGAGATCGGAACAAACGAGGAGAAGGTCGCATCCTGCTTCGACAGCTAGGACTCCGGCTTCCTCGATGGAGTAGCGCTCCGCAATGGCCTTCATCTCTAGGTCGTCCGAGAACACAGCGCCCTCGAAACCGAGATCCTCCCGGAGGAGCTTGCCGATCGCTGCCGGTGACATAGTCGCGGGAATGCCAGGGTCCACGGCTTGGAATACGACGTGTGCCGTCATCACCGATGGAATCCGTTTGGCGGCAGCGCGGAACGGGCGAAGTTCGATTGCGTCCAGACGAGCGCGGTCGTGTCGGAGGGTTGGAAGGGCTAGGTGGCTGTCGAGGTCGGTGTCTCCGTGACCTGGGAAGTGCTTGCCACAGGACAACACTCCCCCGTCATGTAGCCCATCGGCGAAGGCAAGCGCGTGCTCGATTACGACTTCGGTCGAGCGACCAAATGCGCGATCACCGATGACGGGATTTCGCGGGTTGGTGTCCACGTCGAGAACCGGTGCGAAGTTCAAGTTGATCCCGATCGCACGCAACTGTTGCCCTAGGACCCTCGCCGCGTCTCGCGTCAGTTGTGGGTCGCCAGCTGCCGCAAGTGTCTGCATCGGGGGCAGCCGGAGTATCGGATCGCCGAATCGGGCAACGCGGCCGCCTTCCTGATCGACACAGACCAGAATCGGGAGCGCGGAATCGTGTCCAGTAATGCACGAGGCGATCAACGCAGAAGCTTGGTCCGCGTCATCGATGTTGCGTTTGAACAGGATCAAACCGGCTACGGATTCTCGTGATAACCACTGCTGAAGCGTTGCGGGAGCTTCCAAGCCCTCAAATCCGTAGACGATGACATTGCCTGCCATTCGTTCGAGCTCGTTCATTTTGTTGGGAGACCCTAGCATTGGCCTTAGATTGCCGTTAGGACGGGTTGTTGCTAAAGGAGGGCAACTACTTCTTGCCCTCTACGGGCTTTGGAATTCGATGACCCGAGTTATAGATACTGACTTCGGTCGACGAGAAGACGAAGATCGAGGCGTTCTCAGCGAAGAGCCGCCTGAGCCTGTCGTCTATGCCTACGCGATTCCGCGTCGGCTCGTCGATCAAGATGCCGCAAAGGTGATTCGTCGGCTCAATCGACATGGCCACACGGCCTACCTCGTCGGCGGTGGCGTGCGCGACCTGATGCTCGGGCGCAAGCCCAAGGACTTCGACCTCGCCACGAGCGCGCGCCCTTACGAGGTGCGCGATCTCTTCCGCAACTGCCGCGTGATCGGCCGGCGGTTCCGGTTGGCACACCTCTTGTTCTCTGGTGGAAAGATCATCGAAGTTGCGACCTACCGTCGCGATCCTTCCCAGCACTTCGAGGTCATCAAACCAAAGATTGCCAAGAAGATTCCGCTTTGCGCGGGTCCGGAGCCGGTGCGCTTGATTCCCTCGCGGCGAGCGATCACCGAAGGCGAAGACACCGACTTGCTGATCACTAACGACAACGTGTTTGGCGAGCCGCACGAGGACTCCATCCGGCGAGACTTTACGATCAACGGCTTGTTTTACGATCTCGAGCGTGGCGAGGTGATCGACTTCGTCGGGGGCGTGGCCGACCTCGAAGAACACTTGCTCCGCACGATTGGCGACCCGAATGTCCGCTTTCGGGAAGATCCGGTGCGCATCCTCCGCGCGATTAAATTCAGTGCCCGCCTCGACATGGGGCTCGACCCGGAGGTCTACGACGCGATGGTGCGGCACAGGGGCGACCTTCGGCGTGCGGCCGCGCCGCGGGTGCTCGAGGAGATCCTCCGTTTCTTGCGCGGCGGTGCCGCACACCGCTCGGTCTTCCTCGCGTGGGACTCAGGCGTGCTGAGCGAGATTCTGCCTGAGCTTGGGTCCTTCTTGGACGACGATCTCGAAGGCGCGTCGCTTACTTTCGGGCGCTTGAAGGCAGTCGATGCGCTCGCTGCCGAGGACCGGCTTCCGGGCGATGCGGTCCTCTTTGCCGCGCTCTTGATGGGGCCGATCGACGAAGCGCTCGAGGGTGTTTCGGATGTACCAGTCGCGTATGAAGAGTTCATTCGAGAGCTCTCCCTTCGGCTGTCGTTGCCGAGGCGCCTCAAAGACCGCATCCGCCTGCTCGTCATGGCGCAGCGGCGTCTTCGCACGGGGCGCATCCAGTCGATCGCGCGTCGCGAGTACTTTGCCGACGCAGCGACGTTGTTCGCGCTCGATTGCATGGCCCGCGGCGAGGACCTTCCCGCATGGGCCCACGAGCCTACCGACGCTGTCTACGACACCGAGCCGCGCCGCCGCCGCCGCCGTCGCCGCCGCCGCTAGTGCGCGGATCTTTTCTCTCGCACACTAGGGAGTGTCTTCAAAACCCGAAGGGATCACGGATGATGTCTATTAATCGGT
>CAZHPJ010000267.1:0-4699 GCA_964534585.1 uncultured Sandaracinaceae bacterium
GGGAGGTTGCTATGCGCATGCTGTTTGGAGCTCTGTTCGTCGTGGGCGTGGTCGGCTGCGACGGCAGTGATAGTGGAGGTCCGGCCACGGTGTTTACTGCAGAAGATCCCGTGGCCGTTTCCGGCGCGAGCCCGTTCTCGGATTGCGAGCTTTTCAATGACGAACGCAACTCGCCGAATAGGGAGGGAGAGCCTTGGATCTCGGTGAACCCGAACGACCCGAATCACTTGGTCGCTGCATGGATTCAGGACAGCTCGCTCGGGCTCGTGTCGGCTGTGAGCTTCGACCAGGGCGCGACATGGACTGAGGTTGTGATTCCCGGCGTCTCCCAATGCTCGGGCAGCGACGTCATTGCTGCGTCCGATCCATGGCTTGCGTTCGCGGCCAACGGGGACCTCTACAGCGTGGGCTTGAACCATCAAGGCGGCCAAGCGGAAGGCCCGACTCGAGTCCTGGTGAACAAGTCCCTCGACGGCGGGCGAACGTGGAGCGATCCGGTGGTGGTCGGCGAGGCGGACCCACCTTTTGTGGAAGACAAGCCGTCGATCACGGCGGACCCGGCGGACGCATGCCGGGTGTACGTCGGTTGGGCGCGATTCGACGACTTGTCTTCCACAATCTCGGGCTCGGAAGGTGAAGTGGTCTTCAGTCGAACGACCGACTGCGGGCAGACCTGGTCGGAGCCGCAGTTCTTGTTCCGGGACAAGCCGGTCGGGCTCGCTTTTCAGACCTTGGTCTCGCCCGACGGCACCGTTTTGGCGTTCTTCAAGCAGACCCAGTCCCTCCTTGCGGCGCCCCGATCGTTGTACCTGATGCGATCGGTCGACGGCGGCGAGGCTTGGCCCGACGAGCCGGCACTCGTCGCGACGGCTCGGCAAGCGATTCCCCACGCACCAGACGGAGGGGGTCCGGTTCGCGGTGGAACCAACATGTTCGATGTGGCAGTGGATCGCACCACCGGCCACTTGGTGGCCGTCTGGGAGGAGGTCTTCAGCGACGACATCCTCGGGGAACCCAAAGTCGCGTTTACGCAATCGGTCGACGGCGGACAGACCTGGTCGGAGCCGGTTCGCATCGACCAGACGCCGTCAAGCGAGACGAAGCTTTTGAACCAGGCCTTTATCCCTGCCGTCGAGATCTCGGACGACGGAACCATCGGCGTCACCTACTACAACTTCGAGAACGACGTTCCAGACATGCCTCCGTCCCTGACGGACTACTGGTTCATTCATTGCCACCCGGATTTCTCCGACTGCACCGATCGTGCGAGTTGGGCAGACTCGGTTCGCATCACGAACGAATCGTTCGACATGCTAAAGGCAAGCCCCACGCCCCGAGGCCTATTCTTCGGCGACTACATGGGCCTCACCTCGTTCGGCAGCGACTTCTTCACGGCCTTCGCGATCGCGGGCCCCGGCGACGAGCAACACGTCTACTTCGCGGCCGTGCGAGGGCGCTAACTCTCGGTGTTCACGTCCTGCCAGGCAAGCATCCTCACGATGTTGTGACCGTAGTGTTGCGCTGCCCCGGCGTGTGCCCTGCGCGGGTTTCGGAGCGCCAACGCGGGCTGGTGCCGACCGCTAGCACTGGGTGCTAGCATCTGTCGCGCGGATCACTCCAGCACAGCGATGGAGACGTTTCGGAATCGTGTGGTGTCGTTGCCGAGGGTCAAAAGGCCGATGCGGCCAGGCCCGAAACTCTCGCCAAGCACCGCCGCCTCGACCGCGATGGGCATTTGGTCTTCGGTCCCCGTTCGGCGCGTCGTGACCTCGATCCTGTCGGACCGGTAGACGATCGAAGCGCTGTAGCCGGCGCGGTTTTGCCAACCGAGCTGCGCGCCGTAGGCCGTCGCGAGAACCTCGTATCCTGGCGCACTTTGTTGCGCGTAGAACCTTGCGGCCACATCGGCTGCATCGACCACGCCCGACAAGCGAACGAGGGTCCAGCCTGTGGGCGCCGCCGGGGATGGGAACGCGTCCGACGCGGTGCCGGACCACACGAGCATTAGGGCATCGTAGTCATTGGGCGCATCCGATCTCGCCGAGAGCGGGCCTTGGTAGGACAGCAAGACGCCGACGACACCCTCACTGTTGTCCACGTTGTTGTTCAGCTCGAAGTCCAGCAAGAGCGCGCTGTACTCTTGGCCGCTGACCAGCATGGCGGGGTCGGTGGCAGCTCCGTTGTAGTTGACATCGTCCTCGCCCCCTGGAGAGCTGTCGAAGAACGCCCACCCGTTGGGGTTCGCCGGCCCCTCGGTTGACCAATTGCTCAGGAACGCGGGACTGCTGATCGGCACGCGTTCCCCAGAACGACCAAGGTGGCTTTCGGCGATCTCATCGATGCCCGTGCAGCCCACGTCGAGCACACAATCATCGAAGGCCACGGCCCCCGACACCCCCGCCTCGGTGCAGACCGCTTCCGCTTGCTCTCGAACGTCTATGGGCAAGTCGTCGACGGTGGCCCTGGAAGACGGGTAGCCCGCGACGGTGAACGTGGCTGTATCTTCGCCCGCCTCGTAGAAGAAGAGCGACTCGCTCGGAGCGATCCGCCAAGCGTCCACGTAACGCGTCACGAGCTCATCCCAGGCAAGCGGGTAGTCGAGGACTGTTCCGTCGCGCAGCACCAGCTCGTTGTCTGGGTTTCCATCCGGCGTGCCGAGCATGCCTCGAATTTCGGTAGCGCGGCCGGGGGCGACAAAAACCGCGACGTCCATCCAACGTCCATCGGCGACCACGCCCACCTCAACCCCGCCGGGATAGTAGAGCCCAAAGAAGTCTTCGGACGCGCGCTCGAGCCGTGCGGACTCGGAGAAGGTCAAGGTTTCCCCTACGCGGACGTCCACGAGGTTCCCGTCAACGCGCACCTGGCGTGTTGGCCCGTCTATGAAGATCGAGGCTTCGCCCAACTTCGTGGCCACCGCCGTCACGACCGACACGTTGCCGCAGACGCTACCGCCATACGGCTCCGTGCGCGCTTGCAATGTGAAAGGCTCGCCCGCGATCGCTTCGGCAACGACGAATTCACCGGCGACCTGTGGAGAGAACGCCCGAGCGTCCCAGGTATCGATGTGAGGATCGCCGCGGACACAGGCTGGCGGGGGCGAATCCGGATCGGGAACCGCGATCGTGCAGACGCATCTGCCTTCAGTCGAAGTGGCGGTGAAGCCCGGCGACAACTCGACAGTCTCCTGCATGCACCGCCCGTTGATACTTTCCGCGGCCTGCTGGCAGTTCGGCGGAAACGTGGTGGCGCAGTAACTCGCACACTTTTGTGACTCGCATTCACCGCACCACACATAGCCGCGGGTGTCTTCGCAGAAACACTCGACGACCGCGATGCTCGTCGCGACTGCAACAGTCCCGAAGACGACGAGGCCCGCGATGCCGACGGTGAACGGATTCGACGCGATAAGAGGCGCAAGCGGTCCAAGGATCACCCCCTGGGTGCCAAGCTCGATCGCCAACAGTGCAATGAGGCCAGGTACCGCGGTGAAGCATGACGCGGCGTTCTTCGGTTGGAATCCCGCGGACAGGCCGATCAAGCGGTCCAGCTCGTCCAGCTCCTCTTGCCCGGCTGCACAACGGATGACTTCCCTCGCAACGGGCTGACCCCACGACGGATCGAAGTACGTGAGCAACAACAGGCGAACCGCCTCGCCCCCGAGTGCCTCGTCGATCCCGGTCTCCCGTCCGAAGGTCGCAAGCTCTTCGGGATCGTATACTTCCTCTCCATCTGTTCTCAGTTCGATCGCGTAGTAATCGATGAGAGACCCCATTCCCTGGGGCGTCTCGGGGGGCTCGAACATGCGCACCTCACGGCCTACCGTCGGAGGCGTTGCTACGGTGTCCTTGCGGACCAAGATGCTGCGGTCGAGCTCGAGTCCGCTCTGCGTGTCGTAGATCGAGAGGACCCTCGCGGCCCGTCCGCCCGCGCTGATCTGCATGACCTGTTCGGCGGTGAAAACCTTCTTGCGGAGGATTTCGGTTTCGCCTGCTATCGGCGCCACGCCGGCGGTGCGGCCATGGCGGGCACGTGTTCTGATCGAGAGCTCCGCCGTGTCGCCGTTCGCTGTCTCCAACCTTGCGGCCACCGGGCCAGCGGCAATCGTGTTGCGTTCTTGACCACTGCCGGACCTGCCATCAAGCGAGCTAGTCGTCGTATCGACGTCGGCCGAGAACGTCGCCACGACATTGTCGGAGGCATCCACCAACTCGATGTCGTAGCGGTCTACGGATACGACGTACCGATACCCTGCGACACCAGTCGACTCACGCACCTCCGCCACCGTCGGGGCGGATCCGCGAACTGGCAGCTCGCACGCTGACGAGGCTTCCGAGCTCGAGTCCGAGCATCCAGGAACGCCAAGGGCCAACACACAGGCGCTCAGGACAAGGAAATCCATCTTTTTCATGGATCGCAGCCTAGCAATGCCCCCAAACGGTTGTCACCAATTGTGGCTGCCCATGTGGAGGCGGACACGTAACCGGCGGTATTTTTTTGGTGTTTCGGCTCTGCGCGGTGCTTGCCGGATGACAGTGAGTCCTCGCGCGGCAACCTGGGAAAGAGCTGCTCCGCTACTTTCAGAACGACACGCCGGGCGACTCGAAGTCCGACGCAGACTACTGGTTCATCTACTGCCATCCGGACTCGGCGGCAGCGACTGCTTCGCCTTGTTCTCGGTCACCACCGAAGACGACCC
>CAZHPJ010000268.1:0-4675 GCA_964534585.1 uncultured Sandaracinaceae bacterium
GGACTGAGTGCTCAGATCACGCCGGAACGGGTGCCCAAGTCGAGCGGAATACGCATTCCGCCCTCGCCACCGTCACCATTGGTCTCACCGCATCCAATCAACGGCATGACGCCCAGCGCCAGCACGCACACCAAACCCATAAAGTACCGCATGACAATCTCCCCGGTTCCGACGCCGAGCGCCACCAAGTCGAGCGATATAGACGCATCAGGCGTGCCATGTCGGAGCGCGTTCTTTTGCAGGGGAATTCGTGACCAAAGAGCGGGAAATGTGACGTTCCGTGCAACAGTGTGAATTGCGTGCGGCATACGCAATTGTTTCTTCGGCAGCCGGGAGCAGGCGCAGCTCTTGCGTTTGGGGCGTGGGGGCGCAACAGGTGCGTCGTGTTCGACAGTCGGGCCTGCACGTACTGCGTCGTTGTGCTGACGCGTTTGTGCCCGGCAATGTGAGCGATGCCCGGTAAGTTAGGCGACACCGACGCCAGTTCGGTCAACGCACAGTGCCGTAACGTGGGCCAAACACCAGGAGACGGTCTGCCTACTCGAGGTGCGGGATTGCGGGCTAGGCACCGCAATCGGCTCGGCAGTATTCGCTTCCTGGACAGCAGGAGAAGTTGGCGAGGGACGGACACTCTGATGCTTCGGCGGCGGCGGAGTCGCAGGGACCCGTGCACACGCCTTCCGCGCATTCGCCGAGCTGGAGCGTTGGCGGATCGCCAGCGGAGTCCTCGGGGAAGCAGAGCCCGCCGAAGATCCCCTCACCTGGCTCGAACACACACGCCCCCGTCTCTGGGTCGCATCGACCATCGGTACAATCGTTGCCGTCGTCACATTCGACTGGCGTGAAGCTGCACATGCCATCCCAGTCACAAGCGTCGACCGTACACGGGTTGTCGTCATCGCAGTTGACGCCGGCGCATAGGGACTCTGCGCCGCACAGACCTTCCCTACAGACGAGCGTGACGCCATCGAAACCACACTCACCTTCCTCGTTGGCAGGGTCGTGGTGGCACGTCGTGTCGCCAGAGAGATCGAAAGTGCAGCGGTCGGAGGTGCAAATGCTGCCGTCGTCGCAGTCGACTCGGTCACATGGATTGTCAAAATCGAAGACGTCGCGCAAGCAACCGACGCTACTCGTGGCAAAAACACAGAAGAAAAGAAGCTTCATTCCAACATCCATAGGCCACCTCCAACTAAACAAGCTGACCTGGAGGAAGCATCAGCCGTGCTGTCGTTCCTCAAAACGTTGTCCACCCGTGAGATATGAGCCGCGACGATCGCGAAGGTGACCAAGCGGCCAGAACTCGGACCCATACCTGCGTGAGCGACCGCTCGAGACGCGCGGGTCGCCTTGCTGCATCCGCCTTAGCGCCGCGCAGACGCTCTTGAGCGGTGGGATCGGTTGCCGACCATCTCACGCCGCGAGCGTCCGAGGCCTATCCTAATCTGTGCGGCATGCCTGCTCTCTCAGCCACGAAAGAGGTAGTCGAACGCACTGCTATGAGCTCAGAGGCTCATGGATTCTTCGGGTGTTCGTCCGTCTTGGGGAGTTAGGGAATGAGTCTCCCGGTACTTGGGATCCTCGGCACGCCTCGCTCGCTCTTTGTCCAATGCCGTGTCGAGCTTCTTGCTGCTGCGTTTCTTCTGGACCGATTTCGAGCAGGCCTCCAAGTCAGAGGTGTACGGCTTCGATTCGGCGAGCCATGCTTTGGCCTCGTCGAAGGCCGGCGCGTTTCTCTTCGCAGGAATGATCTGAATTCGCGTCGGATATACCCCGTGCGGCCTCGTGCGGACGACGTACGTTCGACCCGCTTCGAGGTCCAGGTCGATCTGTTTTGCATCCTTCCTCATGAACGCGACCAGGGAGTGCTCTCCCGGCTCCATCGCGAGGACCGCATGCCTCTTGCCTTTCAGCATCGCTACGCAGCGGCGTTCGCGATCGAGGATTCGGAGCTTGGTCGTCTTGAGGAGGAACCTCGGTCTGGCGAAAACCACGGTCGCCTGGTCTTGCGGAGCCACGAAAGAGGAAACCTGTGCAGGGTCCGAAGGCTCTGCGCTTGCCGTCGACGTGAGGGTCAGCAGGAACACGGGGAGCGTGAGAACTACGGTGTGCGTTTTCACGGGACGGACCCTACCATGCCTAGCAACCACCGGGCGTTGCGGTCGTGCTTTCTGCTCAACCTGGGTCGATTGCTGAGCTCTTAGCTTCCACCTGGGCCTGTTGAACAAGGTCGATTCAGCTACATCAATTTAGGCCAAGGCTCCGCGCTCCCGATACAGACATCTGCCTGAACAAGTTCAGCGTTGGGACCAGTGTTTACCGGTATTTGTCGTTCGCAGGCATAGCCGGACCGGCAATCGTTCGACGAGTCGCACGTCGGAAGGCACACGGCCAGGTCTCCAACAAAGACACACGTGCTGCCGTTTGGGCACTCCTCCGCGCCCCAACACGGGGCGGTGCACATCCCGCCCGGGAACTCGCCGCCCGTCTCGCACGACACGACGCACGCGCCTACAGCAAGGCATCCTCCTCCGACGCAGCTGCTGTCGTTGCCCGTTGAGTCACAAGGCAACTCTGCGCCGCAGTGGGCAATAAGGAAGGCTGCCGCGGTCAAAAAGACAATGGTGGGACGATCTGCACTCATCTACGGGAGAAGATAGCCCAGAGCGGAACACCGCTCCAATCGAGGAAACCCGCACAACTTGTCGTTCCTCAGAACGTTGTCCATCGCGAAATGCGAGCCGCGATGGTCGCGAGGTTGACCCAGCGAACAGAGCTCGGACCCCCAAGTGCTTTGCTGACGGCTCGACAAGCGTGAATCGCTCTGCGGCATGCGCGTTAGCCTCGCGCGGTGCGCGCAGCTCATGCTCACGCCCGACTTCGTGTGGGACCGAGACTTTGGGTCAGGCTGCGCGTCGCGTGTAACGATGATGCAGCCCGCCGACCATCGGGAGGGCGATGACCTTCCCCCCGTCAGTCGACTCGCGTTTGCGGAGTTCGGGCGCGTCCTTGTCGAGCGCACTCGACGAACGAAGTCCGCGCCATAGATCTTGTCTCGGTCCCGGATGAGGTACCTCGAAGCCGAGCATGAGCAACTCACCGTGAATCCGAGGCGCTCCCCACGTTGGGTTCTCGGTGGCGATTCGACGGATGAGCGTTCGGATCTCCGCATCGATCGGTGGACGTCCGCCTCGGTGTCGGCTCTTCCAGGTCCAGTAGAGCTTGAAGCCCTTGCGATGCCAGCCGATCACGGTCTGGGGCTTCACGATGAGGAGGGCGCGGTGCCAGTCGGGCCACAGGCTGCAGAGTGCGACCCAGAATGCGCGGTCCCCTTGGGTCAGCTTGGGGCGTTTGGTCTTGCGTTGCAGAATGGCCAGCTGTTGTCGCAAGGCGAGGTTCTCGAGCGCGAGCTCGCGCTGCGGCTTCAGGCTCGCCCTGGCGGTTGCGAGCAGGACGTACAGCAAGTGAAGCATCGGGGTAGCCTAGCTCGACCCCGAGTGCGGAAACATCAACGATTGCGCCATCGACGGGGTTTTGAGGAGGCACACCGTAATGTCGCCAACCTGGGTCGGGTTGCTTTGCCTATTCGGCGCGCAGAAGAACCTCGTCGAACAGCGCAGACACCGCCGGCTCGACATCGTCCTCGTCCCTATCACGCACCGCCAAGGTGAGAAGGATACTCTGGGCTGACGATGGGGGGTTCAAGCCACCCACATTGATGGTCTGCCAGCTGCCCTCGACGTTCCACTCGCCGGTCCGAGGGAGAGGCTCCCATCCGTCACGTGTGCCTGCGCCGCAATCCGGGCTCTTGTAGTACCCCGCCTGGCCATAAGCTCCGTCCAGGGTCGCCTGTCCAGGGGCCAGGAAGTATGTGAACGCCAGCCGGTAGTCGACCGTGTTGTCGCTGATCGGAACGCAATGAAAAACCTCGGTCCTCTTCCCATAGGGAGGCGGAGCGCTCCCGGTCGCGGTAGCTCGAAGGGCACCTCCACAATAACCGCTATCGATCCAAGTCATCGTCCACGACCCACCCGTAAACCAATCGGCAAGGTCGGAGTCGAATGCGTGGTTGCTCACCAAGGTCTCACTTTCGTCGTCAATGCCGTTGTCGTCCAGATCTGGTGGGCAGACACGCGTGCCGCCGCCACCGCCGGTGCCGCCTTCTCCGCCCAACCCCGCATTGCCGCCGTTACCGCCGTTACCGCCGTTACCGCCGTTACCGCCATGACCGCCATCACCAGCCGCACCGCCGCTCCCGGCGGAGCCACCACCACCGCCGGTACTCTCACTGTCGCTGCACCCGAGCATTGGCATCGTGCCGAGTGAAAGCACGTAGATCAATCCGAACAAGTAGCGCATGGAAACCTCTATGGCTTGGCTGATCGAAAGCCGCTCGTAGAATCCGAATGCGCACGATAGATCCAAAACGCTGGGGAAACAAGCAAGCGCAGGGTCACCTTCGATGGAGGTGGCTATCGGTGACAACTTCGAGATTGTCATTGGTTCTCCAAGCGATACACGGGAAGGTCGTTCGTGTGGTTGGTGCAGGTGCCGCCGGCATTGCCGAACCTGTCGTTCCTCAGAACCTTGTCCGTCGCGAGATGTGAGCCGCGATGCTTGTGAAGGCGACCAAGCGAACAGAGCTCGGACCTCCAAGTGCTTTGCTGACGGCTCG
>CAZHPJ010000269.1:0-4674 GCA_964534585.1 uncultured Sandaracinaceae bacterium
TGCTATTAAGGCTGCGATTCTGAAGCTGTTCGCGATCCAAATCAGAGCTATGCCGATAGGCAAGAGGAGCAGGGCATTCGGGAACCGCAGCGACTTCCGAGAGTAGAATAGATAGACGGCAAGCATCACCGTGATCAGGCCGATCCCCTCGTAGCCGGAGCACGGCTGGTCGATGAAAACTTCGTACGACGACGTGCCGACGACGAGGTCTTCCGGGATGCTAACGACCTCCTGACCCATCAGGCGGAGAAGAAACGCAACCACCTCGAGGGTGAGTCGGCTCATCGGGCGCCAGAGCACTGAGGTGGCGGAACCGGCCAGCAGTGCGAGGAGGCCGACAACTAAGCCAGAGGCAAGCGCGCGCGCTACCGGCTTGCCGAGAGGCCGAATCGCAGCTCTGGGCACGATCGCAGCGACCAACAAGAAAAAGGAGCAGATCGCTGACGCCGCCCACAGAGCAACCCAGAGCCACGGTCGCTCCAACTGGAGAGCTGGGTTGAACACGAAAATGGTGATGGCCAAGGCCAACGCATACGCCAGCAGATGTCCCACGAACATCGGCCACGTCCGTCGGCGCACGAGAAAAGCCGCCGCGATCTGCCTCCGCTCCGCTTCGGGCGGAACGCTACCTACGACGAGCATTGCGGTCGTCACCACGATGATGAGCGGCATCGACTCCCCGAGGTACGCAAAGATGTCGGTGTCCTCGGCGATTGGCAGCCGCTCGGAGTCGAAGAAGAAGACAGCCAGCACGTACTCAGCGATCAGGAGGACTGCTGCGAGCACCCAAGTCGTAGTGGGCAGGGTGTCCCGAGAGGGAGTTCGATTGGCGATGCCGGAGCTCATCTCGAATCTTCGATCGCACGACCAAGGAAATCGAGCAAACTTCCGAAGAAATCACAAAGCCCGAGCGGCCCACAAAACCACGATGTTTGCCATCTCGCCGGGCGGCGGAGCTCGCGGCTGTCGAGGGAGGGGACGCCCGGCGCGCCGACATCGTGTTTGGGAATGTTGCGGCCGTGCTTCCCGGGCATTAGGCTGTTGGTCTATGAAAGTCCTCGTCACTGGCCACAACGGCTACATCGGTGCAGTCATGGTTCCGTTCTTGCAAAAGGCCGGTCACGAAGTCGTCGGGCTCGATACGTATCTGTTCGAGGGCTGTCAGCACGGACCAGCTCCGGTGGACCCCCCCGCGCTGCGGATGGACGTTCGAGACGTCAAACCCGAGCATCTCGAGGGGTTCGATGCGGTCTTGCACCTGGCCGCCCTGTCCAATGACCCGCTCGGAGACCTGAATCCGGACTACACCTACGACATCAACTTGCGCGCCTCGGTAAACCTAGCGAAGGCGGCAAAGCAGGCCGGGGTGGAGCGCTTCCTGTTCTCTTCATCGTGCTCTCTGTACGGCAAGCCGAAAACCGACGATCCGGTCGACGAGACCGCCGCTTTTGGCCCGATCACCCCCTACGGCGAGTCGAAGATCAAGGTCGAGCAGGAGGTGGCGCCTCTAGCCGACGACAATTTCAGCCCGACGTATCTGAGGAACACGACCGCCTACGGATGGTCACCGCAGCTTCGGGGTGACATCGTCGTGAACAATCTGGTCGCCTACGCATTCATTACGGGTGAGGTGCTGATCAAGAGCGACGGGACTCCCTGGCGCCCGTTGGTGCACATCGAGGACATCAGCCGCGCGTTTCTAGCGGTGATGGAGGCTCCTCGCGAGGTGATTCACAACCAAGCATTCAACGTTGGGCGCACCGACGAGAACTTTCAAATCTCGACTGTTGCCGACATGGTCGCGGAGATCGTGCCCAACTGCCGAGTCGTGTACGCGCCGGGAGGCGAGCCTGACACGCGAAGCTATCGAGTCGACTTCTCGAAGATCGCGAAGGCCTTGCCCGCCTCCACACCGCAATGGACGGTTCGCAAAGGCATTCACGAGCTCTATGATGCGTACGAAAAGCATGGCCTGACGCTCGAGGAGTTCGAAAGCCGGTACCTCCGCATTCGCCACCTGGAGCGGCTTTTCGCCGAGGGGCGGCTCGGCGAGGGTGTACGGTGGCAATAGCCTGCTTCTAGCGGGAAGGTGGCACGCTGAGGATGTTCGCTTTTCGGTCTCGGTAAGCGGGCGGCGACGCGCGACGATGCTCTCAGCAGCATTGCGTAGCTGAGCTCTCTAGGCCAACCTGCTCAGCCGGACGATTTAGTATCAACATCCTTGGGATCTCAGCGTTTTATCACGACAGTGCGGCCGCCTTGGTCCGTGATGGCGACATCATTGCGGCTGCGCAGGAGGAGCGCTTCACTCGGAAGAAGCACGACTACGGCTTTCCCCAAAATGCCATCGACTACTGCCTTCGCGAGGCGGGCATCGGGCGTGATGAGCTCGACTTGGTCGTGTTCTACGACAAGCCGCTGCTGAAATTCGAGCGCATCCTCGAGACCTACGTCTCGTACTCCCCGTCCGGCTTCAAGCTCTTTTTGATGGGCCTGCCGCTTTGGCTGAAGCAGAAGCTCTACACGCCGCGGGAGCTCCGCAAGGGGCTTGGCGGAGAGTACGAAGGTCGGTTCGTGTTCTTGGAGCACCACGAGTCCCACGCAGCGAGCGCGTTCTTTCCGTCGCCCTTCGAAGAGGCGGCGATTCTCACGATGGACGGTGTGGGCGAATGGGCGACCGGCAGCATCGCGGTGGGGCGCGGCAACCACATCGAGATGCTCAAGGAGCTTCGGTTCCCCCACTCGCTCGGCCTCTTGTACTCGGCCTTCACGTATTTCACCGGCTTCCGGGTGAACAGTGGCGAGTACAAGCTCATGGGCCTCGCACCGTACGGGCAGCCAGTCTACAAAGACCGCATCATGGACGAGCTCTTGGACCTCAAAGAGGACGGCTCGTTTCGGATGAACATGGATTACTTTGCGTTTTGCTACAACGACCGCATGACGTCATCCAAGATGGAGGACCTCTTCGATGGCCCGCCGCGAACATCGGAAAGCAAAATTACGCAGCGCGAGATGGACATCGCAGCATCGATTCAGGTGGTGACCGAGGAAATTGTCCTGCGGATGGCGCGCCACGCGCACGAGATCACCGGCATGTCCAAGCTCACGATGGCTGGCGGCGTTGCTCTGAACTGTGTTGCGAACGGGCGGGTGTTGCGAGAGGGCCCGTTCGACGAAATTTGGATCCAGCCCGCTGCGGGTGACGCCGGTGGCGCGTTAGGCGCCGCGCTTTTCGCCTGGTATCAATTGGTCGGCAAACCGCGGGACAACCAAGGCAAGGACGTGCAGCACGGCTCGCTCCTGGGCCCGCACTACTCCGAAGAGGAGACGCGCGCCTATTTCGACTCCCAAGGCGCGGCGTACGAGCACTACGAAACCGAGGGGGAGTTGTGCGACGCCGTGGCAGGCTTGCTCGCCGATCAGAACGTCGTGGGCCACATGGCGGGACGGATGGAGTTCGGGCCTAGGGCGCTCGGCAGCCGTTCGATTCTCGGCGACGCCCGGTCGCCGGAAATGCAGTCGACGATGAACCTCAAGATCAAGTTCCGCGAGTCGTTTCGGCCGTTTGCGCCTGCGATCCTGCGTGACGACGTCGATGAGTTCTTCGAGATGCGTCCAAACGAAGACAGCCCCTACATGCTGTTGGTCGCCCCGGTCAAGCAGGACAAGCGCCTCGAAATCGATCAGGCGGCCACGGGGTTGGACAAGCTACATCAGAAGCGTTCTGTCGTTCCTGCGATCACACACGTCGACTGCTCGGCGCGCGTGCAGACGGTCGACAGTGAGCGACATCCGCGGTTTTACGGGATCCTGACGGCGTTCAAAGAGAAGACGGGTTGTCCCCTGTTGATCAACACCAGCTTCAACGTGCGCGGAGAGCCGATCGTCAACACGCCCGAGGACGCGTATCGTTGTTTCCTGGGCACCAACATGGATGTTCTCGTGGTCGACCACTTCGTTCTCAAGAAGACGGAGCAACCGAACGCACAAGTCATCGATCGCGATGCCTACCTGAAGCAGTTCGCACTGGACTAGTCATGAGCAAGCTCGTCGAGATCAACTTCAACCCGGACACCAAGACGCTGCGACAGTTTGGCGGCATCGCCTTCGTCGGCTTTGGCATCCTGGGTGCCCTCGCGTACTACGAGAAGCTGATTTTCTCCTTCGGGCTGGGTGAGGCACGCATGCCGCTGGTGATGACCTTCGCGGTCCTCGGAACGATCGCGGCCTTGTTTTCGCTGGTCGCACCGCGAGCCAATCGCGTCCTCTACGTAGGGTTGACGTTGTTGGCCTTTCCCATCGGCTTCGTGCTTTCGTACGTGATCATGGGAACGCTGTTCTTCCTGATTATCGGACCCATTGCAGTCTTGTTCCGGATTTTCGGGAAGGACCCGATGCATCGGGGCTACGAGCGGAGCGAGCCCACCTATTGGCTGGAGGCCCCCCCCGCGCGAGGCAAAGAGAGCTATTTCCATCAGTATTGAGAGGCGGTCATGTCGGAAGATGAGAATCCCAAAGGCGAGGACGAATTCCTAGCTCAGGCATCTGGCAAGCAGCGCGGGCTCGTTGCCGAGCTCATCGGCTTCCTGAAGGCAAACAAGAAGTGGTGGTTGGCGCCGATCATCATCTCGATTCTGTTGCTCGGGTTACTGGTGGTCCTCGGTGGAACCG
>CAZHPJ010000270.1:0-4656 GCA_964534585.1 uncultured Sandaracinaceae bacterium
CTCTGCAACCTCGAGTTGCTGCTCACTCCAGGCTGAGATTCGCCGGGGCCGCCGCTGTCACTGGCGCTGACACTGACACTGGCGCCGCCGCTGACACTGCCGCTGCCACTGGCGCTGTCGCTGTCCCTCCGGTAGGCTCACTGCGCCCATGGCCGACGCGCTAGACAGGTGTTTCTCCGAAGCGAAGATCAACAGCCTCAGCCTGCGCAACCGCTTGATCAAGGCCGCGACGTTCGAAGGGAAGTCGCCCGGCGGGGTCCCGAGCGACGCACTGCTCAGCTTTCACGAGCGCATCGGCCAAGGCGGCATCGCCATGACCACCCTCGCGTATTGCGCAGCGGAGTCGGACGGGCGCATCCACGAGCACATGATGTACATGCACGAGGGGATTCGGCCCGAGCTCGAGCGGTTCATTCGTACGGTGCAGGCCACGGGCGCCAAGGTGGCAGGTCAACTCGGTCACTGCGGTGCATTCACCAAGAACCTCGAATTCAGTGGCAAGCGGCCGCTCGGCCCGTCGAAAGGAACGAACGCGCTTGGGTTTGCGCACGGCCTTTCGCGCATCGCCGAGATGACCAAGCCGCAGATCCGCGAGCGCGTCGAAGTGATCGGCCGCGCGGCTGGTTTCATGAAGTCGGTTGGCTTCGATGCAATCGAGATCCACTTCGGCCATGGCTACGGCATCAGCCAGTTCATCAGCCCGAAGACCAACAAGCGCAAAGACGAATACGGCGGCAGCCTCGAGAACAGGATGCGGTTCGCGCTCGAAGTCCTGACCGAAGTCCGGAAGACCGTCGGCGACGACTATCCGCTGCTCGGCAAGATCAGCATGACCGACGGCGTGCCGGGCGGAGTCACCTACGACGACGCAGTGGAGATCGCGGCGATGCTCGAGGCCGGTGGCCTCGACGTGATTATCTGCAGCGGTGGCACGAGCAGCATGAACCCGATGCTCTTGTTCCGGGGCGACAGCATGGTTCCTGGGCTGATCAAGCACGAGAAGAGCCGGCTGATGAAAATTGGCATTCGCCTCGCCGCGCCGATCATGTTCAAAGACTACCCCTACGAGGAGATGTACTTCCTCGAGCAAGCACGACGGATTCGTGATCGAGTGCAATGCGGCGTTTGCTACATTGGAGGGGTTTGCACCAACGACAGCATCCGGACGGTGATGGGCGCGGGGTTCGATTTCATTCAGCTCGGCCGAGCTCTGCTCTTCGATCCGGATTTCCCAAAGCAGGCTCGAGCCCGCGACACCTACAAGAACGGCTGCACCCACTGCAACAAGTGCGCAACTCTCATTGAAGCTCCAGGCGGCATCTACTGTGTAGAACGCCCAACAAACTTTGCCTAGGGGGGTCCATGTCTGGCTTGAACGTATCGACTGAGGAGGGGATTGCGCGGGTCGTTTTCGATCGTCCAAGCGTTCTCAATGCGCTGTCGCCGGACATGTTGAACAATCTGATCGAGGTGTGCGCCGATCTCGGGCGAAACGACTCGGTGAAGGTCGTCGTATTCGGGGGCGCGGGGAATTGCTTTTCGGCGGGCGCGGACTTGCCCGCCTTCATCGGCCTGCTGGCTGGAGCGGACGCGCACGCCACCGCAGACCTGGGGCGGCGCGCGACCAACGCGATCGCCGATTTGCCACAGATCACGGTCGCGGGGATTCGTCGTCACTGCGTAGGGGGCGGATTGGTCCTGGCTGGCGCTTGCGACATCCGCATCGCGGCAGACGACGCTCGGTTCGCGATCCCGGAGCTCGACGCTGGCATCCCGCTCGCCTGGGGCGGCATGGAGCATGTCATTCGGCTCGTGGGCGCAACGCTCGCCGCTGACCTAGTGTTGAGCTGCCGCCCTTTCGGGGCGGACGAAGCACTACGGGCGGGCTTGATCAGCCGCGTCGTTCCCGTCGATCGCCTAGAGGAGGAGCTCAACGCGCTCGTAGCGGACATCTCGCGCAAGCCGCTGAGCGTGCTTCGGATCACTAAGCGGCAGCTCATCGACATCCGGGCGGGCACGTTCGACGCACGCAAAGACGCAGACAGTCTACTCGCATCGCTGAAAGATCCGGAGGCCCTGGAGGTGGGACGACGGTACATCGTCAGCCGCATTCGCAAAGAAGGAGGCGTCGCATGACGCCGACCACGCTCTCATAGGGTGTCCGCCGCCCGCTCCTCACCGTAGACGAATTCGAACACGGCCCGGGCTGCCACCTCGTTGCCGAGGGCGTTCCAATGCATGTCACAGCCGAGCGTGAAGCTCTCGAAGGGAACGTCGTGTTCCTCCGCGTACTGAAGGAAGTGCGGCGCCAGATCCAGAAACCTAGTGTTGTCACGTTGGGCGGCGAACTGCCTAAGCGCCTTGGATAGAGCGAAGTCCGCGCCGTCATGCTTGGCGTAGGCGAGATCTCTCGCCACGGGAATCGTGAAAATGTAGAAGTTTCGGTCACGGGCGAGCTCGGACACACGGTCCAGGGCAGACAGCAACGCTAGAAGATCTTCCGCCGAGAAGCTGTCGTAATACGATGGGACGCGCGCCGCCGACTGCGAATCGGTGAGTCTTTCCGGCGCGAAATAAACCTGCCGCAACTGGTCGGAGATGTAGAGGTGATTGTCGATGACGTTCTTCACGATATCCAATGTGGTGCGAGCACTCGTATTGCGTTTTTCAAACTCGACGGGATACCACACTTCGAACTCGCCCCCCTTGCGCTGCAAGAATGGGTGATAGAGGTCCGGGGCAAACTGATCGGGGTGGTTATCCAGGTAATCGTTGTACGGGAGGATGAATAGGAACACGTCACTGTGATCGTACTTCTGGGCGTATGCATCGTAGAGCAACCACGATTGGACGACACTGAAATGGCCCGAAGCGCCGAAGTTCAAGTGCTCGATGCCAGTCACCTCTTCGAGCCGGTTGGTCAGGCGATCCGTGTCGCGAACACCCCACCCCTCGACAAAAGAGTCGCCGAGAACGACCACCCGGCGTTCGTCCGGAGACGAAAGCGAGCGCTCAGGATCGCGAGCTCCGAACGAGTTGCTTCGATAGGTCACGTCGAAGCACGGCTCGACGTGCCGAAAGGTTGCATCGGGACGCTTCCACATGCCAACGACTGGATCGACATAGGCCCAGAACTGCGGTTCGGAGCTGGTCGGATAGGTTCGGTGAGACAACACTCCAAGACCAACCAAGAGCCGAACGCCGCCCTCGATGAGCACCAGAGTAAAGAGCAAGGCCAGCGATCTCGCTTTCCACGGATTGGCTTCGAACCAGCTGCTACTCATCGTCATGCTCTTGACGGCGCGCCTTACCAGCCAGGCGCCATGCTGTCACCTGCCTCGCCGCCTGCTAGGGTGCGCGCCGCTCATGAACGACTCGCTGCAAAAACTCACTACAATCCGCTACACGATCCGGGGAATCGAGCTCGACGCAACGGGCGCGGTGTCTCCAGGCTGGTTGGCCCGTATCTTCGAACACTCGCGATGGCAGGTATTCGCCAAGGACGACTATGCCTTGCGCGGCCTCATGGAAGGCGGCGTGGCCCGGGCGGGGACCTTCGAGTACGGCGCACCCCTCAGCTACCAAGACGAGCTCGAGATCGAGACATGGGTCGCCCGGGTCGGCCGCACCAGCTTCGACTTCGGCCATCGAATCATCCGCCTCCGGGATGGGGCGATCGCCGCGCGAGCTCGGATGACGGTGGTCAACCTGGGCCCCGAGGGCCCCACCCCCGTCGATCCGGTGGTCGCCGCTTTCGTGCTGAACGAGCCGGCCCCGGCAGTACGGCCATGGCCCGACGGCGATCGGCTGCAATTATGGAAGCGCCAGTGGATCGTGCGTCCAAGCGACCAGGACAGCTTTCGTCACGTCAATCAGGCGCGATACGTCGACTACATCGACGACACTCGATGGTTCGCGTCGCAGGCGGGGGAGCCAGCCGGAGTAGAAGGCAGGTTGGCAGGCCTTTCCGTGGAGTACCTCCGAGAAACGCACGCGGGAGAGCAAGTCCAGATGGAGACCTGGGTGACCGGCGATCGCAGCCGCGCCTACGAGCTCACCCTGCAACCTAGGGGCGAGGTCCTCATCCGCGGCCAAGCTATGCAGGCGGAATGCTAAAGAGGTCGCGTCTACGAGTCATTGGGGCTATTCTGCGCCACGATGTTCCCTTCGCCTGGTGGCGCATATCCTCCGCCAGAAGAGTTCTTTGCTGGACGCTATGCGGTCGACGGTGCGTTGTCGTGGGGCGGCCTAATTTCCTACTACCGAGCGTCCTCTGAAGGCACACCGCTCATCTTGTCCGTCATGCCGATGGACGTGAGGCGATCCATGCGTGCTGAGGCCGCGTTCTCTCAGCTGGCGCACGGCCTTGGCTCGATCCGCTCACCTGCGGTCCCGCGCGTGCTCGACGCCGGCGTCATCCAAGCAGCCTATACAACGGCGAATTCGAGTCTCGAACACAACTGGATTACGGCCATCGTGCCGGTCGAGGGTGAGTGGTTCGTCGGCTCGCGCGGCGGGGCGGGAGATCACGCGGCAATCTACCTGGGCCAGCGTGGAAGAATCGCACACGTGGGATATTTGCCCTTCCACGTCGATCGCATCATCGACGCTCCCGCCGATTACCAGGTAATTATCGCCAACAGCCACGTCAAGGCC
>CAZHPJ010000271.1:0-4653 GCA_964534585.1 uncultured Sandaracinaceae bacterium
GTTTCTACAGCTCAGGAGCTGGTCGGCGAGCTGGGGCGAAGCCATCCGGGCCGCGGGCCAGGCGCCACTGAACTTCACATTGGTGCCAGCAGCAAGCGTCGGGGTCCTTTTCCTCCTCGCGTTTCGGCACAGACGCAGTGAGGGCGGTTTCCTGGAATCCGTGCATGTGCGCCCCCTGATCGGGGGAATCGTCGCCCTGTGCTTCATGGCCGGAGCCCTCATGCAACTGCCCCTCGCCGAGGTCGGCAACCTGGTTCAAGAGGTTTGGCCTCTCAGCTTCGACGAGCTGGCTCGGCGCCACAGGTTCGTCAATCCTACAACCTGGTCGGGCGGAATCTCTGCCCTCCTTGCGCTCGTCCTGGTTGCGCCAGTCACCGAGGAGCTGCTGTTTCGAGGTTGGATCCTCCAAGACCTGAAAGATCAGTATGGGAAAGGTCTCGCGCTGGTGTGGAGCTCGCTGCTCTTCGGATTGGCACATGTCCAACCGTTCGCGGTGCTTTACGCAACGCTCGGAGGCCTCGTGCTGGGGGCGGTCGCGTTGCGAACGAAATCCACCTTGGCGAGCATTGCGATGCACGCTGGAGTCAACGCCCTTCCCTTGTTGCTGCCCACGAGGTTGATTCGCATCGAAGGCTTCAACACGCTGAGCGAGCGCGTCGAGCACATCGCCTGGTGGCTGCTGCTGCCGTCGATCGCCGGAGTGGTGGGGGCGCTTGCGATTGTATGGAGGGCGACAGCAGACGAGGGCTGAACGGTATGAGGGGGGCTAGACGCGTTCTACGTCGATGACGCCCTTCAACTTGGCTACCGCTCGCATGATCTCCCGAAGGCGGTCTATGTCTCCGATTCGGAAGTGGAACATGTTCTCCGCACGGCCGTCCTTCGACAAGCACGAGGCTTCGCTGATGCTGATGCCGTTGGTGGAGAACACGGACGACACCGAAGCGAGGATGCCCGCCCGGTCGTCGGTCATGACACGCAGTGAGACCGGAAGATCGACGTCGATGTCGTCGGCCCAGCTAACCTGGACGCGGCGCTCGGGGTCGAGCTCCAACACGCGAGGGCAGCCTCTGCGATGGACCGAAACCCCGCGGCCGCGAGTGATCCAGCCGGTGACGGGGTCGCCCGGGACGGGAGTACAGCATTGGGCGAACCGCACCAGCATGTTGTCTAGGCCTTGGATGCGGATGCCGGCGCCGTCGACATCGCCCGCAACGCGCCTGACCGTCCGCTCGAGGAAGCCCGGGCGCATCGTGTCACGCTCGGTGTCCTCGCTGGGAATCACCTCTTCCATCACGCCCGGCAGCGCTAGCTTGCCAATGCCGATGCGGGCGTAGAGCTCGTCTACCGCGCTCACGTGAAACCGCGAAAGGACTTCCTTGGCGCGCTTGCTTTTCAAGAACCGCGAAAGCGACATGTCGTTCTTTCGCAGCTCTTTTTCGAGCAACTCCTTCCCGAGCCGCACCGCATGCTTCCTCTCTTCGGTCCGGAGATAGACGCGAATGCGCCCTCGGGCGCGGCTAGTGATCGCGAATTCCAGCCAGTCTTTGCTCGGGTGATGATTCTTGCTGGTGATGATCTCGATGACGTCGCCGTTTTGAAGCTTGTGACGCAACGGAACGATCGCTCCGTTTACGCGAGCGCCTGAGCATCGATGGCCGACCTCGGAGTGAACCGCGTAGGCGAAGTCGATCGGCGTAGCGCCCCGTGGGAGGGTTTTCACGTCTCCCTTGGGCGTGAAGACGTAGACGTCCTCCGGGAAGAGGTCGACCCTCACGCTCTCGTAAAACTCTTCGGGGTCAGCAACCTCTTTCTGGAACTCCATCAGCTGACGAAGCCAAACGAAGCGCGCCGCGTCCTTGGGGTCGATACCACCCGTGTGCTGCTTGTACTGCCAGTGCGCCGCGATGCCGTACTCGGCCGTGCGGTGCATTTCGTGCGTGCGGATCTGGATCTCCACCCGCCGATTGCCCGGCCCAATCACCGTCGTGTGAAGCGATTGGTACATGTTGGACTTGGGAAGCGCGATGTAGTCTTTGAAGCGCCCCGGCACGGGAATCCAATCCGAATGAATGACACCGAGCGCGGCGTAGCAATCAGCCACGCTCTCCGTAATGACCCGGAACGCGATGAAGTCATGCACCTGCTCGAAGCCGATGCCGCTCGACTTCATTTTGCGGTGGAGCGAGTAGAGATGTTTGCGCCGCCCGCTGATCTGCACCGAGAAGCCGCGGTTCAGCAACATCTTCTTCAGCTTGGCGGTGACGTCGACGATATAATTATCGGTGTTCTTGGTAGCGGCCTTGACCTGCTCATCCAAGACGTCATAGGCCTCGGGTTCGAGGTGCTTGAAGCTCAAGTCCTCGAGCTCGGCCTTGAGCCATTGAATCCCCAAGCGGCCAGCGAGCGGCGCGTAGATCTCCAGCGTCTCCCGCGCAATCCGTTCCTGTGTGGCCGTCGACATGTGTTCGAGGGTCCGCATATTGTCGAGGCGGTCGGCAAGCTTGACCAAGAGCACGCGGATGTCACGTGCCATCGCGACGAGCATCTTGCGGAAGCTCTCTGCCTGCCGGTCTTCGCGCGACGCGAAATTGACCTTTCCGAGCTTGGTCACGCCATCGACCAAGAAAGCGACCTCTTCACCAAACACCGTTTCGATGTCGGGGACGCTCGCTTCGCAATCCTCGACCACGTCGTGCAGCAGCGCGGCACACACGCTCGACGCATCGAGCCGCATGTCCGCAATGATGTCGGCCACGGAAACCGGGTGCGTGAAATACGAATCACCCGACTTGCGCGTCTGCCCGTCGTGCATGCGCGACGCATAGACGTAGGCCTTGTTGATTAGATCGGTATCCGCTCGGGGATGGTATCCCTTCACCTTTTCAAGAATATTGGTGAGGCGGACCATATCGGGGCACTAACGGGTCAAACCTCAATTTAACACCGTCTCCAATTGGTGCCAAGGTATTGACCCTTCTGCGATTCTCGGGTGAAAGCTTCGTGCATGTCGGACTTGCGATCAAACATAAGGCCATCGTCGAGGAAGCGCAGGATTGCGGCATTGGTTGCCCTCATTGGCTTGGTTTTCGTGGGTAGTCAGTTGGCGGGGGTGTGGCCGCGGAACGTCGATGTGGCCTACACGCTCGATCTGGGTGTCACGGGGCTCGACGTCGACTATCTGCAGGAAGGCGAGGCCGCGGCAAGCGCCAGATTCAGGCAGCCGGACACGAAAACTACGCTAATTCGGCACAGCATGCGACTCCAGCCAGGCGAGTACCGGGCCCGCATTACGGTCTATCGATCGGAGGGTCGCAGCGTCGAGCGCACCAAGATCCTGGTCGTCCCGACCGAAGGGCTAACCCGCTTCGACCTCAGAGAAGCGACCCATCGGTCAGAATGAACGGCAGCAGAGAATCGAAGAAGCGCGTCGTCCTGATCGTTGCGGTCGCTGGGACCGTGGGGATGGCCCTTTGGATGGCCCGCCGCGAGCCAATGCCATTCGGGGCGCTCTGGGGCGCGCTGATCACCCTGGTCGCGACCACGGCTTGGGTCGCATGGCTCGTTCCGGCACCGCAGGGGGCCGTGACGGCGTGGCGGGAGACGGCGCTGGGCAAGCAACCCGGTGAGCGCATGGGACCGATGGCTTCGGCGGGGTTGGCGCTGGCCGTCGTAGTCGTTGGCGCCTCGATCGGCGGATACGAGCGGCTGCCGATCACCATCGTCCTCGCATTGCTGTGCTTGGTCCCTCCAGCTCTGCGGCGGCCGGGGCTGCTCGTGATGATCGCGATCTGCGCGATCTACTTACCTCTCCTCGGCACCAGCGGCCTCTGGGACCCTTGGGAGAGTCACTACGGGGAGGTCGCCCGCGAGATCCTCGCTCGGAACGACTGGATCAGCCTGTGGTGGGCACAGGACAAGTGGTTCTGGTCGAAACCCGTTTTGCTCTTCTGGATGGAGGCGTTGAGCATGGGGTTCCTCGGGGTCGACTTCATGCCCGACGCCAATCCCGCCAACCCCGAGTGGGCACTGCGGCTCCCTACCCTTCTGATGACCCTGGCCGCGCTGGCCGTGATCTACGTAACCGTGCGGCGGTACTTCGGTCCGCGCGCGGGCGCGCTCGCCGCACTGGTCACCGCGACGATGCCGCAGTTCTTCTTCGTTTCACATCAAGCGATCACCGACCTGCCGTTGGTGGCCGCCATCACGATTGCGGCCTGTTGCTTGCTCGTCGCGATGCAAGAGGAAGGAGACCGCGACGCGCCGGTCTTTCAGGTTGGCCGCTACAAGCTCTCGCTCCAGCACCTCGTGCTGTTCGCTATCGTGCTGCTCGTGCTGCCGCAGGCGGTCTATCTGATCTCCCGCAACATCTCGTGGACCGAGAGCTACGGTCTCGTCGCCCATCCCGACCGGTTCCTCTACGGCTCCGCGGGCAATGTCGACATCCCTGGGAACCCGAACCCGCACGACCAAACCCCCCGTGTTGGGGGCATCGGCGGCCAGCCGTTCGTGCAAGGGGCCCTGTGGCTTGCGGTGCTCCTCTGGCTAGCGATGATCCTTCGCAAGGAGCGGCGCCTGAAGCCGCTCCTGATGTATTCCTTCTACTTTTTCTGCGCGATTGCATTCATGGCGAAGGGCCTGCCCGGCCTCGCG
>CAZHPJ010000272.1:0-4624 GCA_964534585.1 uncultured Sandaracinaceae bacterium
AGGTAGGCCTCGTAGTAGATGAGGTGGAGTGGGCGGCGGTCGCGGGTGGAGGGGGCTTCGCCGGCGTTGTGATCGGCAACGCGTTGTCGCAGGTCGGCGGTGTAGCCGGTGTAGAGGTTGTGGTCTTTGGCGCTGCGAAGGACGTAGACGTAGTGCACGTCGGGGTATCGGACGAGGGGGAACCGGTGTGCCTACTGCTGGGGCCCCGTAAAATCCGCGCTTTCGCGCGAGACCACGGGGCTCCCGTAAAGGGGCCGCTTCGCGACCCCCCGCGGGCCTCCACCTAAAGGCGAAGCCCCGTGACAAGAAAGGGAGAGCAGATTCCTGCTCTCCCTTTCTTGTTTTACGGGGTGACCCCAACGAGATTCGAACTCGTGTTACCGGCGTGAGAGGCCGATGTCCTAACCACTAGACGATGGGGCCGAAAGCTAACTTTCTGTTCGCTGCGTTCCTTTAACAGCTAACTAGCTCGGGGACTAGGATTCGAACCTAGATAGCCAGTACCAGAAACTGGAGTCCTGCCGTTAGACGATCCCCGAATGGTCCCGACACCTTACGTTGGGGGTCGGGCGGCGGCACTATAGCGGCAAGACTTCTCTCAGCAAGCAAGTGCCGGACGATCGCAATCTTTACGTTTCTAGTCATGTATATGTTCGGTATTTCACCAGTAAAATCAGCGTAGATCTGACGAACACCTGATTGTTGACTTGACCTCGCGGAAAACTACGGAATAGTCTGGGTTCCCCCTACGGCCGCGTTTCGGGTGGTCGGGGTACAGGAGCATCATGACTTCGTGGAAAGAACAGCTTGGGGATCGGATCCCGGACCAACTCGCAGGCGAGGTGGACCTCTTCGAGGGTCAGATCGAGCTCAAGAAGCAAGGCAAGCTCGACGACAAGATCTTCGCCGAGACCCGGCTTCGCCGCGGTGTGTACGGCCAGCGGTACGACAACGGCCTTCGCGACGACGGCACCGGTCAAAAGACCTTGGTCTTCCCCTGCGGCGACCTGACCAAGGGACCGGACACGGTGTGGGACGCGCCCGGCATGATGCGCATCAAGATTCCGTTCGGCAAGCTCACGGCCGAGCAGCTCGACGTGTTGTGCGAGCTCGCAGAGGAGAGCTCGGACTCGATCCTGCACGTCACGACCCGGCAGGACATTCAGCTTCACTACATTCACATCGAAGAGTCCCCCGATATGATGCGCCGGCTCGCGGCGGTCGGGATCACCACCCGCGAGGCCTGTGGCAATAGCGTTCGCAACGTGACCGCCTGCGAGTACGCCGGCGTCTGCACCACGCAGGCGTTCGACGTCACGCCGTATGCCAACGCGATCACACAGTACTTGTTGGGTCACCCCGACGTTCAAGATTTTGGCCGCAAATTCAAGATCGCTTTCTCGGGCTGCGAAGACAATCCTTGTGGTCTCGTCACCTTCCACGACCTCGGCGCGGTAGCGCAGGTCCAAAACGGCAAGCGCGGATTCCGCGTCGTGGTCGGTGGGGGACTCGGCGCGGTGCCGGTGCAAGCCAAGGTGCTCGCCGAGTTCTGCCCAGAAGAAGAGCTCTTTCCGCTTACTCAGGCGGTGGCACGCGTATTCGCCCGCCTCGGCGAAAAGCAGAGCCGCGCCCGCGCTCGCATCAAATTCCTAGTGCAAAAGCTCGGCATCGACGAGTTCAAGAAGCTCGTCGCCGAGGAGCGCGAGACCCTTCGTCCGGACGAGCGCTGGACGGCGTTCTTGGACGACTTGCACTCCACCGACGAAAAGCCGGTGCGCGAGGCCGGCGCAATTCCCGGCAACGCCCCGGCCGCTTTCCACGCATGGGCCGAGCACAACCTCAAGCCCCAGGCACAAAGCGGATACTACTCGGCCATCGTGAAGCTGCCGCTCGGTGACTTCACCT
Organism: uncultured Sandaracinaceae bacterium; assembly: GCA_964534585.1. GTDB lineage: Bacteria > Myxococcota_A > Polyangia > Polyangiales > Houyiibacteriaceae > SG8-38. The sequence goes on from CAZHPJ010000272.1 coordinate 1,906, forward strand.
CGACACAAGGCCGTGCGCTCGCGCCGCTCGCTCGCGCGCTCACCGGCGACTCGATTCGCTGCACGGTCGAGCAGAACCTCACGATCCGCTGGCTCAGCGGGGCAGACGCGGTGACGTTTTACGAGCGCCTCGTCGCGCTCCACATGGCGGCCGGCGGCGCAGGCACGATCACGGACATGACGTCGTGCCCCGGCACTGACACCTGCAAGCTCGGCATCTCCGCATCGCGCGGCTTGACGGGCGAGCTTCGTAAGCGCCTCTCCGTGATCGAGGACGAGCTCGACCCGGCGGTGAGGGCGCTTCGCATGAAAGCCAGCGGCTGCTTCAATTCCTGCGGCCAACACCACGCTGCCGACATCGGATTCACCGGCGTGAGCCGACAGGCCGGAGGCCGGAAAGTTCCGCACTTCAACATCGTTCTGGGCGGTCAGTGGACCGAGAACGCCAAGAGTTACGGCTTGGTGGTTGGCGCCGTCCCGTCGAAGAACATTCCGAAGGCCGTCGAGCTGATCACGCAGCACTACCTCGTCAACCGCGAGGGCGAGGAGAGCTTCCAGGCGTTCATGGCACGAGTCGGCAAGAAGGAGTTCCGCAAGGTGCTTGCGCCCATTCAGAAGCCGCCCACCTACGAAGAAGACCCGAGCTACTACAGCGACTGGGGCAACCCGCGCGAGTACACGATCGGCGACATCGGCGTCGGCGAGTGCGCTGGCGAGATTGTGCCGTTCGTCGAATTCGGCCTCCAAGAGGCCGAGCAACAGCTCCACGAGGCGCAGGACGCGCTCGAAGCTGGCCAAGCCGCAGCCGCGTCCTCCGGTGCCTTCACAGCGATGGTGACGGCCGCCAAGGCGCTGGTCCGCCACCTGGAGGTGCAGGTCAAAGACGACCCAGACGACGTCGTCGCGAACTTCAAGACTCACCTTCACGACACTCAGCTCTTTCACGACCCGTTTGCGAAGGGAAAATTCGCCGCGTACCTGCTGAAGATGCATGATGACCAGTCGCACAAGAACGACAGCGACGAGATCGCACACCGCACGCTCGATGAAGCGCAGTTGTTTCTCGAAGCAGCGCACGCATGCTACCAGCGTCTGACCGAAGCAGCAGCCACCGCGGCGGAGTAAGCCCAATGCAAGCAACGAAGTTCCAGGTGAAGCTCTACACCAAAGCGGGCGAGATCGAGCTGGAGAAGCTGATCCCCGTCTTCCACGAGTGGATTCGCACCAAGAAGATCCCCGACGAGCTCTTGATCGACGTGGCGGACTACGCCCACGTTCCACAAGGGCCAGGCGTGGTTCTCATCGGCCATCAGTCCGACTACTATCTCGACGTCGCCGACGACCGTCCCGGGCTGCTCTACAGCCGCAAGCGGGGTTTCGAGGGCGACTTCCAGGCGGGCATCGACGACGCCTTCCGCCGCGCGCTGACGACATGCCGGCTCCTCGAAAAGGAAAGCAGCCTCGGCTTCGAGTTTGCGACGAACGAAGTGCTCTTCCGGGTGCAGGATCGTCTCGCCGCACCGAACGCAGACGCCACCTACGACACCTACAAGCCGGCCCTGGAGCAGGCGGCAAAGGCGTTCTTCGGAGGCGCCCCTTCGTTCGAGCGGCTCGGCGGGGAGCGTGAGCCCTTCGCCGTCCGCATCAACACGGGGGCTGGGGGCACGGTCGCCGACGCACTGGCGCGACACTGACGCCACTGGCGTTCTTTTTGGCACCTACTCGTTTCGCGGTACATACGTCAGCCAGGAGCTGATGTGTTGAAGCACTCCCGCCTCGCCTTGTTGCTGATTTCGAGCCTCTGCTTCTCGACCGCGTGTTCGCGCAGCGAAGCACCCGAGAATGCCGCCGACGGCGACTCTACGCGTGCGGGCACCAAGGGAGACGATGCGTCGGTCAGCCGCGTCCGCGCAGGGGCTCATGCCATGGCCCACCCGGAACCCACCGTGGACTACGTCGCAGCAGAGATGGAAGGCGTGATCATGGCGCGAACCAAGAGCCAAGCCCTGATGCACTACGACGGCTACCGAGTGACGCTGACCACCCCGGCCAATCGGGTGACGCGAATCACGTTCCAGCTCATCGAGGCCAAGCCGAGCGTGAAGCAGCTGACCGACACGTTCGGAAAGCCACAGGAGGTTCGCAAGGGCATGCTCTATGAGTATGAGTACGAGGGAACTGGCGCGACGATCCTCATTCTGGCCGAGCCCGTATCGATGCCGGCCGACGAAAAAAGCCTCGTCCGCCGCATCGTCATCGAGGGCGCGCGCACCCGCTAGCCCGCTCAGGGCGTCTCTCCAATTGCGCGGCGCAACTGCGCCTTGGCGATACGAATCCCGATAGCCGAGTCTACGACGTCGACCTGCGCGCGAATCAACTCCGCTTGCGATTGAAGCAATGTGGTCGTGTTGACGACGCCAGCTTGAAGCTGTTCGCGCGTGACGCGATATCCCTCACGGGCAGCGCTGAGCCCGAGCCTGGCGGACTCCATCGCCGACCGCGCGGCGAGCATGCCATGATACCCTTCCGCTACCTCGACGCGAACCAGATCCTGAAGCGCGATGACATCAGCATGCGCACGCGCCAACTCCGCCTGAAGCTGCGTGGCACGACCTTGTGCCCGGGTGGTGTCATTCGGCGACCATCGAATCACGGCGCTTGCTTCCCACGTGGCCTGGAACCCGTCTTGCTGAGGAATGACGCGCAGGTTCATCTCTTCA
>CAZHPJ010000273.1:0-4590 GCA_964534585.1 uncultured Sandaracinaceae bacterium
AGGGTCCGGCCAAAGTGTTCGACTGCGAGGAGGACATGCTGGCGGCGGTGGAGCGCGCAGAGATCGGCAAAGGCGACATCGTGGTCATTCGCTACGAGGGACCAAAGGGCGGCCCCGACATGCCCGAGATGCTCTCACCAACATCCGTGATCATGGGTGCCGGGCTTGGCCAAGACGTTGCCCTCATCACCGACGGCCGTTTCTCCGGTGGCTCGCACGGCTTCATCATCGGGCACATCACGCCCGAGGCGCAGGAAGGCGGCCCGATCGCCTTGGTGCGTGACGGAGACATCATCGCGATCGATGCTGAGAAGCGATCGATTGATCTCGAGGTCGACGACGCGGAAATCGCCAAGCGAAAAGCCGCATGGACGGCGCCCGAGCTCAAGGCCAAACGCGGGACACTTTACAAGTACATAAAAAATGTGAAATCCGCGTCTGAAGGCTGCGTGACGGACGAGTAGAGGCCCTCCACTCACCTGAAGGCGGAACCCGTTCAACTGGGCCGGAGTACCGTTCGCCCGGTTTTTCCGGCGATTTCGCGGACCGATCCTACAATGACCGTGGGCAAGGTAGGGGAGCGGCGATGTACATCAACAAACGGGGCCTGCGTGAGATCGGCAACGTCCTCTTCAAAAAGCCAACGGTTGGCCGATTGGTCACCACCGCTTGGATCACGCCGATCTATGTCGGCATGCGACAGATGGCGGCCACCTTCCGTGCGCTCGACGAGGCCCTGTACCCGGAGTACCGCGATCAGAAGGTCGAGCGCCCGGTGTTCGTGTTCGCCAATCCGCGGAGCGGCACCACCCTCGCCCATCGGCTCATCAGCATGGACGACGAGGTCTTCACCACGGTGAAGCTTTACCAGACGGTTCTCCCGTCGATCACGGCCACCAAGACCATCAAGCGACTGATGGCGCTCGCTCAGACCAGCACCGGCTCGGTGCTCAACCGCGCGTATGACTTCTTCAACAATCCGCTCGAGAGCCGTTGGCAGGAGGTCCACCACCTCAGCCTCGACCAGCCCGAGGAAGACGTGGCCACGCTCCTCTATGGCTTGGCGTCACCGACGACCGGTCTGCTCTTCCCCTTCATGGAGGACCTGCCGAGCCAGACGTGGATCGACCGCCAGGAGCCCGAGGAGCGGAGCGCTTTCCTCGACTACTATGAGAACACGATCAAGCGGCACGTGTTCGAGGCGGGTGGCAAACGCTTCCTGAATAAGAACGTGTTTTTCTCGACACGAGTTCGATCGATCCACGAAAGGTTCCCGGACGCGGTGTTCGTGTACCTCGTGCGCAATCCGCACGACGGCCTGCCATCGTTTCTCAACATGTTCTACCAAGCATGGAAGGCACACTCGCCCGGTATTCGTCCGGACGGCGAAGAGATCCAAGCGCTCAAGCGACTCGCGTATGACTACTATCGATACGCGTTGGAGTGCCGCAAGGAGATCCCGGACGACCAGTTCATCGCGATTCGCTACGAGGACCTGATTCGGGATCCGAAGAAAACGATTCTGGGCCTGTATAGCCGCCTCGGCATGCCGGTCAGCGAGGCGTTCGAGGCCAAGCTGGACGAGGCCATGCTCGCGCACCACGACTATGAAAGCCCCCGAGATTTCGAGCTCGATTTCTTCGGCATCAGCCGCGAAGAAGTCTCCGCAGAGCTCCGCGAAGTCTTCGAAGAGTTCGGCTACGACCGCCCCGAATACGCCCACTACCTAGAAGCCGCCGAATAAGAGGGCCACGAGGGGGATTGGCCGCTTTTTTCTCCGGACGCCTTCGGCGGTAGTTTGTCCCGCCCCACCCCGTAGAGTCGTTGCTCCGCATCGCCCACGGGGCTGGCCGCCCCCACTCTATCGCCTACGTTGTACATTGGGCGTTGTTAGGAGGCTCTATGAGGGCGGCAGTCGAACGATTTGAATTTACTGGGAGCGGTGGTCAGAAGCTATCGGCTCGGATGCACCTACCAGCGGTCGACCCGATCGCGTGCGCGGTCTTTGCCCACTGCTTCACCTGCTCGAAAGACAGCAGAGCCGCAACGCACATCAGCTCGGCGCTCGCGGAGAAGGGGATCGCGACCCTGCGTTTCGACTTCACGGGGCTCGGCGAGAGTGAGGGTGAGTTCGACGGCACGACCTTCTCCCACAACGTGGACGACATCATCGCAGCCGCGAAGGCACTACGCCAAGCCTATCGCGCGCCAGCGTTGCTCATCGGTCATAGCCTCGGGGGTACTGCGGTCCTCGCCGCGGCGGAGCAGATTCCGGAAGTGGTCGGCGTGGCTACCATAGGCGCACCATTCGAACCGAAGCATGTGGCGCGCTTGTTCGACGCCTCGCTCGAAGAAATCGAATCGACTGGGCAGGCAGATGTGAACCTTGGCGGGCGCCGGTTCACGATCCGCAAAAGTTTTCTCGAAGACCTCGAGAAGCACTGCAACGCCGAACGGATCGGCAGCCTGAAAAAAGCCCTGGTGGTGTTTCACTCCCCGCAGGACAACGTCGTCGCGATCGACAACGCACGCCTCATCTTCCAGGCAGCGCGGCACCCGAAAAGCTTCATCTCCTTGGACGGAGCGGATCACTTGCTGGGCCGTCCGACGGATTCGCGGTACGTGGCCGACCTGCTCGCGGCCTGGGCCAGCCGGTACCTACAGGAGCAGCCTGCCAAAGAGATCTCCGAGGTCACAGCGGAGGGGGAGGTCGTGGTCGAGGGGAGGACGACCGGGTTCTTGCAGCGGATTCAGGCACGCAATCTCACGTTCGCGGCCGACGAGCCACTCGACAAGGGCGGAACGAATCTTGGGCCCACCCCGTACGAGCTGCTGCTGGCCGGCCTCGGCGCGTGCACCTCGATGACCTTGAAGATGTACGCGGGTCGGAAGGAGTGGCCTCTCGAAGCAGTACGGGTCACCCTTCGCCACGATCGCATTCACGCCAAGGACTGCGAGGACTGCGACAAGGACACCGGAATGATCGACGTGATCGCAAAAGAGCTCGAGCTCGAGGGCGACCTCAGCGAAGAACAACGCGAACGGCTTCTCGATATTTCTCAGAGGTGTCCGGTGCACCGAACGTTGCTGAACGAAATCAACATCCGGTCGGAGCTGGCTTGAGCACGATTGCTTCGGTCAACGACGTTTCGCTGACACTCGGGGGAGAGACGCTATTTGACGGGCTCTCGTTCCAGGTGCACCAGGGCGATCACATCGGGCTGGTAGGACCTAACGGCTCAGGCAAGTCGAGCCTATTCCGCTTACTCGCCGGCAGCCTCGATCCGGATGGCGGAGTGGTGAAAACCGTGCCCGGTGTGCACATCGGGTTTCTGCCCCAAGAGATCGCTTCGTTCCCGAACGAGAAGGTGCTTCCCTTCGTGTACGACAGCATCCCGGGCCGGCCCGAGCTTCGCGAGCAGCTCGAACGGCACGAGTCGCGGTTAGCCGAGCTAGAAAGCTCGAGCAAAACCGACGAAGACGAGCTGGTCAGGGCGGCAAGCGAAGTCGCGGAGCTTCACGAGCGGATAGCGGTGCTCGATGCCCGATTTTCCGAGCACGAAGCCAAGCGGATCCTGCACGGGCTCGGATTCACCCAAGGCGACCATCAACGTCCGCTTTCAGAGCTCAGTGGAGGCTGGAAAATGCGGGCCGTGTTGGCCTCGCTCTTGTTTCAGAAGCCTGGCCTGTTACTCCTCGACGAGCCGACCAACCATCTGGACATGCCGTCCGTAGCATGGTTCTCGAGGTTCCTGAGCAGCTACGACCAGGCCCTGTTGCTGGTCTCCCACGATCGGGAATTCCTCAACGAGCAGGTCAACCGCGTCCTCAGCTTCGAGCCAGAGGGCGTCCGCACGTTCCGCGGCAACTACGAGCAGTATCTCGCGCGGCGCGAGGAAGAGCGCCAACTTCTCGAAAACCGTGCGAAGAACCTCGAACGGGAAAAGGCGCACCTCGAACAATTCGTCCGCCGCTTTCGCGCCAAGGCAAGCAAGGCCGCTCAGGTCCAGAGCAGGGTCCGCCAACTCCAAAAAATGGATTCCGTGGAGCTCCATCGCTCAGTGCGCCAGGCCCGCTTCTCGTTTCCGGCGACCGAACGTGGCGCGCGCAACCCGATGCGCGTGGACGAGCTCTGCAAGTCGTTCGGGGAGCACGTCGTGCTCGACCGCGTGTCGCTGTCGGTGGAGCGAGGCGAGCGGGTCGCGATTGTAGGCCCCAATGGGGCCGGCAAGACGACGCTACTCAAGATTCTAGCCGGGGAAATCGAGGCCTCGGGGGGACGGGTGCATCTGCCAGGACAATCGAACGTCCGATACTTTGCCCAGCATCATGCCGAGGCCCTCAGCCTCGATCGAACGGTGCTCCAAGAAGTCTCCTATGCGAGCGACGGCACCAGCGTCGAACGCGTGCGCAAGGTGCTGGGGGCCCTGCTGTTTGGCGATCAGGCCATCGACAAGCGCGTTTCGGTGCTCTCGGGCGGTGAGCGGGCACGGGTCGCCCTCGCCAAGATCCTCGTCCGTCCTGGCAATGTGTTGTTGATGGACGAGCCAACCAACCACCTTGACCTTCAAACCACCGAGGCGCTCACCG
>CAZHPJ010000274.1:0-4573 GCA_964534585.1 uncultured Sandaracinaceae bacterium
TTTGCGCCCATCGTGCCGAGCTTCGACTGGAATACCACCGATTCGAGCTTCTTGAGCCGGTCGGCGAGGGGGGCCTTGCGATCCTCTTGGACGAAGAACCGCGCATCGGCCAAGCGTGCGCGAAGGACCCGGTCATTGCCTTTGGCGATGGTCTCCGGATCCTGAGCGGTATTGACTACGTTGAGATACGATGGAAGCAGTGCGCCCCCGGCGGACGCGCGCACGGCGAAATAGCGCTGGTGATCGCGCATCACCGAGACGACGACCGCGTCCGGGAGCTCGAGAAAGGATTTGTCGAAGCTTCCTGGCACGGTGAAAGGCTCTTCGACGAGGGACACGCATTCGTCGGCAAGGAACGCGTCCGCCTCGAGGACGCCGCCCAGGGACTCTGCCGAAGCTAGCAGTCCCTCCATCATGCGATCCTTGCGGCGCTTCAAGTCGACGAGAACGTGCGCCCGTTCGAGCGCATCTTCGTAGTCGCTCGCGTCGTCCAGGTCGAAGCTCTCCGGGGCGAGGAAGCGATGGCCTCGTGTCGCGCGTCCTGCCTGCACGCCTGCAAACGCGAACTCGACGACATCGCCGCCGAGCAACGACACGACCCAGTGAATCGGCCGGCCGAACGAGATTTCGCCCGCCCCCCAGCGCATGGACTTGGGGAACGTGATGCGCTCACAGAGCCGTGGGAGGATCTCTGCGAGCACCGCGCTCGTGGCCTGACCCGCCTCGTGGACCTGGACGCTCACGTAGTCGCCCTTGTCGGTCGTCTGCTTGCGGAGGTCTTCTACGGAGACGCCGTGCTTCTTGGCGAACCCGGTTGCGGCCTTCTTGGCGGAGCCGTCCGCCTCGAACGCCGCACTCCACGGCGGGCCCATGACGGTCTCGTCGCGATCGGACTGACTCGGCGCGAGCCCTCGAAGCCGCAGCGCGAGCCGCCGGGGCGTTCCCATCGTGTGCATCTCGAGTGCGTCGGTACCGAGCCGAGCCTGGCCCACCAGGTCGACCGCGCTCGACTTCAACGAGCGCAGCGCATGCGTCACGAATGACGCCGGCAGCTCCTCGGTCCCGATCTCCAGCAAAAACTCGGATGACATGGAGAGGCGTTGCTACCAGACCGGATCCAGGGACGCAATGGGGCGAGTCCCGAAACTCGCTATTGAGCCGCCGCGGCGTTGTCGAGGAGTGGGAAGCCGAGGGCCTCGCGTTGGGCGTACCATGACTCCGCGACCGCCCGAGCGATGAGCCTCACACGTCCGATGTACCGTTGCCGTTCGGTCACGCTGATCGCGCCGCGAGCATCGAGGACGTTGAAATAGTGGCTGCACTTGATGACCGCGTCGTAGGCGGGGAGCGCCAGCCTTTCGAGGGGCTTGCGGTCGAACTGCAGGGTGCCGCCCTTCCCCTTTTTGTCGCTGAGGCCCAGTAAGACCGCCACCTGTTTCTCGTACTCTTCGAAGAGGTTCTTCTGAAGGTCGACGTCCGCCTGCTCGAAGTTGTAAGTGCTCCATTCCCACTCGGCGCGCTTGTAGAGGTCGCCGTATCGGATGCCGGGCGCCCACTGCAGCTCGTACACGTCGTCGACGTCTTGCAGGTACATCGCGATGCGCTCGAGCCCGTAGGTCAGCTCGCCGCTTATCGGTTTGCAGTCCATGCCGCCACACTGCTGGAAGTAGGTAAACTGACTGATCTCGAGCCCATCGAGCCACACCTGCCATCCGAGGCCCCAGGCGCCCAACGTCGGCGACTCCCAGTCGTCCTCGATGAAGCGAATGTCGTGGCGACTTGGGTCGGTGCCGAGCGCGCGCAGCGACTCCAGGTAAAGCTCTTGGATGTCGAGCGGCGACGGCTTGAGGATGACCTGATACTGGTGGAACTGTTGCAATCGGTTCGGGTTCTCACCGTAGCGGCCGTCGGTCGGGCGGCGACTTGGCTCGACATACGCAACGTTCCACGGCTCGGGGCCGATGGATCGCAAGAACGTGTGCGGGTTGAAGGTACCCGCGCCGACCTCGGAGTTGTACGGTTGCACGATGAGACAACCGCGCTCCGCCCAGAAGCGTTCGAGTGCGAGAATGAGCTCTTGGAAGGTCATTCGTCCTCGTCGTCGTCCTCGTCCTGGCCGGCCGCCACCGCTTCCGCCGCCGTGATGGCGGCTTCTTCCTCCGCGAGGAGCTCCTCTTCCGCCTGTTCGAGGGCTTGCGTAGCGGCGAGCTCTGCGGCTGCGATGTCGACCGACTCCCCGATTTGCTCTTCGAACAAGGCCTTGTGCTCATCGGTGAGGTCGCTGAACTCTTGAAGCGTGGGAAGGTCTTGCAAGCTGCTCAGGCCGAAGAGCTCCAAGAACCCAGACGTCGTTCCGTAGACCAAGGGCCTTCCGGGCTCGTCCTTGCGCCCGAGGATCTTCACCAGGCCACGGTCGGTGAGCATCTTGAGCGTTGAACCGGAGTCGACGCCGCGCACGTCATCGACCTCGGGTCGCGTGAGCGGTTGGCGGTACGCGACGATCGCGAGCGTCTCGAGTTGGGCTCGCGTGAGGCGAATCGGCTTCGGCGCGACGAGCGTCTTGACGAACTCCGCGCTCTCACGCGCGGAACGGAACTGATACCCCCCTGCGACATAGTAGAGGTGCACGCCGCGGTGTTGATAGTCAGCCACAAGCTCGTCGAGCAGAGGCTGCACCTCAGCGATGGTGGCCCGTGCCGCCCGCGCGAGCTTCTTTAGCGATACGGGGCTCTCCGAAACGAAGATCAGGCTCTCGATGACGTTCTTGAGCGTCTCGTCGTTGGGCGCGATTGGCGCCTGAGCGCGGTTTTCCGAGGTGCCGTTGCCGGTTTGTACGTCTGTTTGGGTCATGGCTCTTGCTCGTCATCGTATGCGTACGCACCGAAGGTGCCGGCCGGCACGACCACGGATTCTCTTCGCTCCTCACCCGCCTCGATCGAATCGCTGAGGTCGAGCTCAGTTTCCGCCACATCGCTCGTGGGCCGTTGCACGTCGGCGGGCACGACCGGCTCGCCCGTCGCGTCGAGCAACGTGTACTCGAGGTAGATGGGCTCCTCGTGGTCCGTCTGATAGATGCTCGCCAACCGCATCTTCGCCATCTCAAGCAACGCGAGGAACGTGACCACGAGATCGTACGAAGTGCTGACGTCCTCGAAGAGCTCATCGAAGCGGCACCGTCGGCGCTCGCGAAGCAAATCGACCAGCGCTCCGATGCGCTCCTGAATCGACATTCGCTCCGCGTCGATTTCGAGAGAGATGCTCGCGTTGACGCGCTCCGCAATCTTTTTGAGCGCATCGAGCAGCTTGAAGGCGCTCACCTGCGCCAGTGGCGGGGGCCCATCGGCGGTCGGCGCAGGGGTGCCACCCGGGAACACGTCTCGCCCCGCGATCGCGCGCCCGCCCAGATCTTCGGCAACCGTTTTGTACCTCTGGTAGTCCAACAAACGCCGAATCAGCTCGGCGCGTGGGTCGAGCTCATCGATATCGTCATCCTCTTGGTCCTCGGGCAGCTGTGGCAGGAGCATCTTGCTCTTGATGTGTGCCAGCGTCGCCGCCATCACCAGGTATTCCGAAGCGATATCGAGGTTTAGATTCCCCATCAACCCTAGGTATTCTAGGTACTTATCGGTGATGAAGGAGATCGGCAGGTCGAGGATGTCGAGCTCGTGCTTGCGGATTAGATGCAAGAGCAGGTCTAGCGGCCCTTCGAAGTTGGGCAGCTCGATCCGGAAGTTGGGATCCAGAGCCTCCGGCGCCTCGGGCACCGGCATGGGGCTGGGGTGGCTCATCGCTGTGGAACCATGCGCTGGTACGCTCCCTAGTGTCAATCGCTACGGGCTTCGTTGAGGGCTGCGATGACCGCTTCGACGTGCCCGTTCACCTTCACCTTTGGGAAGTGCTTGATCACCTTCCCGTCCGGTCCGATCAGCACCGTCGAGCGAATGATACCCATCGACTTCTTGCCGTACAGGTTCTTCTCGCCCCAGGCATCGTACTTCTCGAGCATCATTCCGTCGGGGTCGCTCAGGAGCGGAAACTTCAGGCTGTATTTGTCAGCGAACTTACAATGCGAGTCGATCGAATCCTTGCTGACGCCGATGACCACCGCGTCGCGCGCCTTGATCTTGCGCAAGGCCTTGTTGAAGTCGTTGGCCTCGGTCGTGCACCCCGGCGTGTTGTCCCTCGGGTAGAAGTAGACGATGACGTACTTGCCCGCGAGGTCTTTGAGGGCCAGCTTGTCGCCCGTGGATGAGGGCAGATTGAACGCGGGGGCCTTGCGGCCTTCTTTGATCATGAAGATGCCTGTATCGCCGGTTTGTACAGGGTGTCAACGCGTTGAGGCCCTCATGAACTTGGATTCTGTGCGCTGCGCCTCCAAGATCAGGATATGAGCGCCCGTACCCTCATCGTAGGAGACGTCCACGGCTGCCGCGAGGAGCTGGAGGACCTGCTCGAGGAGTCGGGTTGGGAAGAGGGGGACCAGTTGGTGCTGGTCGGAGATTTGGTGGCCAAAGGGCCGGATTCGCTCGGCGTTGTTCGGTTGATGAGGAAGATGGGGGCGCTCGCGGTGCGC
>CAZHPJ010000275.1:0-4572 GCA_964534585.1 uncultured Sandaracinaceae bacterium
AATCTCCACAGAAGCAGCCGGTGGCCCTCGAAGACGAGATGAGACGCTCGTACCTCGATTACGCGATGAGCGTCATCATCGGGCGAGCGATTCCCGACGTGCGGGACGGCCTCAAGCCGGTGCACCGACGTATTCTCTACTCGATGCACGAGCAAAAGGTGCACTGGAGCGGTTCGTACAGGAAGAGCGCCCGCATCGTCGGTGATGTGCTCGGCAAGTACCACCCGCACGGTGACACGGCGGTCTACGATGCGCTGGTTCGCATGGCGCAGCATTTCTCCATGCGATATCCGCTGGTTGACGGGCAGGGCAACTTCGGCTCGGTCGATGGCGACCCCGCCGCGGCGATGCGGTACACCGAGGTCCGGATGCACCGGCTCGCCTCGGAGCTCCTTGCCGATATTGAAAAGGAAACGGTCGACTTCGGTCCAAACTTCGACGACTCCGAAAGTGAGCCGCTCGTTCTGCCGAGCCGGATTCCGAACCTGCTGATCAACGGCTCGGGCGGCATTGCCGTCGGCATGGCCACCAACATTCCGCCCCACAACCTGCGCGAAGTGCTCGATGCCACCGTGCGTCTAATGAACGATCCCGAGCTCACCGTCGATGACCTCATGCAGGACGACGACGAAACGGGCCGCCTGGGCGTGACGGGCCCCGATTTCCCGACCGCGGGTTACATCTACGGCCGCGCGGGCATCCACCTCGGCTACCGGACCGGCCGCGGCCGCATCGTGATGCGGGCCCGGGCGACCATCGAGGAGCTTCCCGGCAAGGGCGGCCGCGAGATGATCGTCGTCACCGAGATTCCGTACCAGGTGAACAAGGCCGAGCTGCTGAAGAAAGTGGCCGACCTGGTCCGCGACAAGCGGCTCGAGGGCATCAGCGATATCCGCGACGAGTCCGATCGGGACGGCCTGCGGGTCGTGATCGAGCTCAAGCGCGACGCACACGGCGAAATCGTCCTGAACAAGCTCTACCAAATGACGGCGCTGCAAAGCACGTTTGGCTACAACTGCCTTGCCATCGTCAACCAGCGTCCCGAGGTTCTCGATCTCCGCTCCGCGCTTCTTCGGTTCATCGACCACCGGCGTGAGGTCGTCGTCCGGCGAACCCGCCACGACCTTCTTCAGGCCAAGGCTCAGCGTGAGCTCGTCGAAGGCCTCGGGATGGCGGTCACCGACGTCGATCTGGTGGTGAGCACGATTCGGTCCTCGAAAGATCCTGACGAGGCGCGCGGGCGCCTGATGAAGCTCGCGCTCACTGGTCTCGAAGAGTTCGTGAGGCGCGCCGGCCGCTCCGAAGCAGAAATCAAATCTGCCAAAGAGCGGGGCGACTATTATCTCTCGGAGCGTCAGGCCAAGGCCATCCTCGAGATGCGATTGTCTCGTCTGACCGGTCTCGAGCGCGAGAAGCTGGCGACCGAATATGGCGGTCTTTGTGACCTGATCGGGGACCTCGAGGCAATCCTCGCGAGCAAGGAGCTTCTCGACGAGGTCATCGTCAAAGAGCTCGACGAGATCCGTGAACGCTTCGGCGACGCGCGCCGCACCGAGATCGTCGAGGCGGAGGGAGACATCTCGATCGAGGACCTCGTTCCGGATGAGGAAGTGGTCGTGACCGTGTCTCACGCAGGCTATGTGAAACGCGTGCCGCTCAGCGAATACCGGTCGCAGGGCCGCGGTGGAAAGGGCCTCAGGGCGATGGACACCCGCGATCAAGACTTCGTCAGTTGGGTATTCGTGGTCAACGCCCATGCGCACGTCGTGTTCCTGAGCGACAAAGGCAAGGTGTACCTGAAAAAGGTCTACCAGATCCCCGAAACCGGCCGCACGGCGAGAGGGCGGGCGGTGGTCAATCTCGTTGGCATGGAGCCTGACGAGCGCGTTGCAGCGATTCTCCCGATCCGCGAGTTCGTCGAGGATGGGTATCTCTTGACCTGCACCCGGCGAGGCCGCGTGAAGCGCACGAACCTGAGTGCGTACGAGAACATCCGGCAGACGGGAATCATCGGCGTTGCGATCGGCGAAGGAGACGAGCTTTTGACCGCCTGCATCGTTACGCCCGGCCAACACGTGCTGATCGGGACGTCGCACGGGATGAGCATCCGCTTCCCGATCGAAGATGTGCGGGCGATGGGACGCGACTCGATGGGCGTGAAGGGCATCGACCTGCGCGAAGGCGACTTCGTCATCGGCATGGACATCATCGAGCAAAATAGCGAGCAGCAGGTGCTGGCCATCAGTGCCAACGGCTATGGCAAGCGCACCAAAGTCTCGGATTGGCGCACGCAGAACCGAGGGGGCAAGGGCATCATCGGGATGGACACCTCCGACCGCAACGGCGCATTGGTGAAGCTGCGGCTCGTCTCTCCCGACGACCAGCTGATGGTGATCACCGACGGCGGCCAGGTCATTCGGACCCGAGTGAACGAGATTCGCGAGACCGGCCGCAACACCCAGGGTGTGCGGGTCATTCGCCTCCGCGAGGGGGAGCACGTCGTCGACGTCGAGCCGATGGCGGAGGTCGAAGAAGGCGAAGAGGGCCAAGAGGGCAAAGAAGGCAAGATCACTGAATCCCAAGAACCCCAAGACAATTAGGCCTTACGCGCCTGGAAATGTGTAATCCGGGGAACAAGCGGCTATCCTTAGAAGGGCGATTTGGGGAGTTTTTGCTTGGGGGTAGGGGAGTGTGAGTAACGAACCCGTCATTGGGATCGACCTAGGGACGACGAATTCCGTGGTTGCTGTCGCGGACCAGCCTGGAGGGCGGGTTCTGGCAAGCAGCGACGGTGCGACGCTGATCCCTTCAGTCGTTTCATTCCATCCGAGTGGTGACGTCTTGGTGGGCGGCACCGCGAAAGAACGGCGTCTGCTCGACGCGCAGAACACCGTGTACTCGGTCAAGCGGCTCATCGGCCGACCCTACACGAGCTATGAGGTCCAGCAGGCCCAAGAGCGGTTCGCGTTCGAGCTCTCCGAAGGCCCCGGCGGGGGCGTGCTGGTAACCGCCCGTGGCGAGACGTACACGCTGAGTGAGATCAGCGCGTTCGTGCTCGGGCATGTCCGGAAGGTCGCTGAGGCAGCCCTCGGCAAGGAGTGCAGCCGGGCGGTCGTCACTGTGCCGGCCAACTTCAACGAGCTTCAGCGAAGCGCGACAAAAGCGGCTGGACGCGTTGCGGGCATCGACGTGCTGCGCATCCTCAACGAGCCGACGGCCGCGGCCCTCGCGTACGGCTACAACAAAACGTCGACCGAGCGCGTTGCCGTCTACGACCTCGGCGGCGGTACATTCGACATCACGATCCTGCAGCTCGCCGGTGACGTGTTCGAGGTGCTTGCGACCGCCGGCGACACGTTCCTTGGCGGCGATGACATCGACACGACCATCGCAGACCACATGGCCGTGCGATTCCTCGAGCAGAATCGCTATGACGCACGCGCAGATGGCCAGGCCTACGAACGACTGCGCGCCGCTGCAGAGTGGGCGAAGATCCAACTCTCGGACAAGCCCGACGTGAAGCTGTGCATCGAGGAGCTTGCCTATGGTGACGGCGGTGTGGCGCTCGACTTGAACTACGCACTCACGCGCGCACAGCTCGAGAGCATGTGTCAGCCGTTGGTGGCTCGGAGTTTCGACGTCTGTGAAGACGCGATGAAGGCCGCGGGTCTTCGTCCGACCCAGCTCGACAACGTCATCCTGGTCGGCGGCTCCACGCGAATCCCGTTGCTTCAGCGTATGGTTGCGGAGTACTTCGGGCGCAAGCCGCTCGTGAACATCGATCCGGACTTGGTCGTCGCGCAGGGCGCGGCGCTTCAGGCGCAGTCGTTGGCGGTTCCGTCGCGAAAGGCTCCGCTCGGTCGAGTCTCGCTCAAGAAAATGGCGCAGCTGGAGGCCGGAAATCAGAAGGCTGTCGTCGAAGAGATCTTCGAGGATGAGGTCACCAACATCGGCGACAGGCCTCCGCTTCCACCGCCTCCCGTTGCGCGGGCCGCGCGCAAAGCGACGCTGGCTGGGCAGGCGCCACCACCACCGCCGGTCCACCTCAAGAAATCGGGCGACGTGCCGCTCGGCGATGACGTCGTCGATACGCCGACGCTCTCGCGCGAGCAGTCGCTGGAGTTCGAACCACCGCGTGCTGGGGAGGAGGTCGATCCGCTCGACTTCCAGCCCGCGCGGATGGCGGACGCCTCAGGTCTCCTGATGCAGATTGCGGGTCAGGAGGCTGATCCGCCTGAGCAGCCCGGAGACCAGTCGTCGGGGTTGATGATGGAGCTCGGCGATGATGCGTTTGGCCGTCCATCGGACGCGCCTGTCGACGAAGGCACACCACGTCCCCCGCGGCCGCTCGACCTTGCGAGCTCAGCGCCGGAGCAGCTCAGGGCTGCGCTCGACGAAGATGTCGACACGGTGACCGGCGCGATTGCGGTGCCCGATGGGCTCCGAACCCCTCTGCTCCTCGACGTGACCCCTCTCTCGCTCGGCGTCGAAACGGTCAACGGTTATTGCGAGCACATCATCCGCCGCAACGCCGCGATCCCCGCTGGGCAAACCAAGATGTTCACCACGGCG
>CAZHPJ010000276.1:0-4545 GCA_964534585.1 uncultured Sandaracinaceae bacterium
AGGCGAGGCTTGCGTGGTCAAACCTCCCAAGCTCATCCGACCACAATTGCAAGCCGAGCCGTTCGTCGGATCTCCGTCTCGTGTTCCCCGCACCCCGATCCATCTATGGCGTCAGTTCTTCTTGACCATGCGATAGAGCCACAGGACGAGCACCGCACCTGCGCTTGCGATTGCGAAGCTGCGCACGTTGAAACCGGTGACCTCGCCGAACCCGAGACGTGTGCCTATGAACCCGCCGACGATCGCTCCCACCACGCCGAGTAAGGTCGTCTTGATGAAACCTCCACCGTCGTCGCCCGGCATGACGAACTTGGCGAGGATGCCCGCGAGCAAGCCAAACAAGATCCACGAAATGATTCCCATCAGAGCCCCCCCTTTGCGCGGAGTGTTGAACAACGGCCGTATCGGCGTCAGCGCAGCATGAAGTAGATCACGACTCCTGTCACCGACACATACAACCAAATCGGCAAGGTCCACCTCGCGAGCCGCTTGTGTGCAGCGAATCGCGCGCGTCCAGCGAGGTAGAACGTCGTCAGGATCATCGGGAGCATCACGATCGACAGGAAGACATGGGTGATCAGAATCGTGAAGTACACGGTGCGCATCGCGCCGATGCCTTGGTAATGTGTGTCGCCGTGGGCGTAGTGGTAGAGGACGTAGCCGACGAGGAACACGGTGGATGCCGCAAAGGCGGAGACCATCAGTCGCTTGTGGATCTCGCGACGACCGCTGCGAATCGCCGTGAGCCCTAGGACGAGTAGCGTGGCCGAAGTGGCATTGAGGGTAGCGTTCACGCCGGGCATGAAGCTCAAGTCGGCGTTGCTGCCGCCTTCACGAACGAGCAGGAGCCAACCGAGAAAACCGATCGCTGTAGTCGAGACCACGGCGTTGAAGAACCAGAAGCTCCGGTCGCTTTGGCCAGTCACCGGTCGAGCCTAGGCTCCACCTCGGAGGTCGGCCAGCGCATGGTCCATGGCGGCCAGGACCTCCGGGACCTCGTCGTGCGCGTTCGGCCAGTGAGGCGCGAACCGCATCAAGCCGTCCGGCGTGTTGCAAACCACGCCTCTATTGCGGAGCGCAGCGGCGAGCTGGGACAAGCGGACGTCACCGGGCACCGACACGCCGAGCAGTGTGGAGCGCAAGGCGGGCGCCGCTGCACGATGACTGCGGAATCCACGCTCGACGAGACCCGCTTCCAGCCGCTCGAGGTACGCGTCGACGTGAGCGTGAATGGCCGGCACCCCGAGCTGACTCAACAGCTCGAGCGACGCACCTAGCGCGGCAAGGCCGATGACGTTGCTCGTCCCGACCTCCAGGGCCTGCGCGCCGCGCTTGAAGGCACTGTCGTAGCGCAACTTGGGCTCATCCCCCCGCAAAAAACAGATCGAATCCTCGTGGCCGAGCCAGCCCGCGAGCCTCGGCTTCAAAGTCGTGGCGCAGCGTTCGGCTACGTACAAAAAGCCGGCACCCTCGGCACCCATCAGGTGCTTGTGGCTTCCGGAGCTGAGGTAGTCGATGCCCCAGGACACATCGACTGGCGTAGCCCCGAGCGCTTGAATCGCATCGACGAAAATCTCCGCATCGTACTCGTGGCAAAGCGCCGCCATCTCTGCCAGCGGCATTCGCACGCCCGTCTTGTACTGGACCGCGCTCACGGCGACGACCCGGACCCCGCGCTCGAGAACGCACTCGAGCTCGGCGAGGCCCTCATCGACCGAACGATGAAAGGCGTCGAGCGACAACCAGCAAAGCTCCAAGCGAAATTCTTCGGCGGCCTGTTGCCACGGGGTAACGTTCGCCGGAAACTCTCCATCGAACAACAACACGCGGTCGCCCTTCCTCCACGGCAGCCCGAACGCGATGTCAATGACCCCCTGCGTCGTATTGGCGACAAACGCGATCTCGCTTGGATCGGCGGAGATCACGGCGGCCAGATCGTGACGGACCTGCTGAAGGCGCGGCGCCCAACTCATGAAACCCGTCATCCCTCCGCGAGCGTAGTCCCGCGCAACCTCTCCAATCCGTTCGCACACCGGCGCGGAAAGAGGTGAAATCGCAGCGTGGGCGAGGTACGCCGTTCCTTCTAGGTTGGGAAACAGTGAACGGTCACCGAGCGTGGGCTCCACCATGCGCGCACCTTAGCATCTAGGCCGAAGACGCCAGAACCAAGATCACATCCCCGCGGACGACGTCGTCACCCTCGCCCGGGACGAGCTTTTCCACCTTGGCTTGCTCCGGCAGGGCATCGCCTTGGTACACCAATCGATTGAAGGTCTTCATGACCTCGAGCAGTCCGATGGTTTGTCCGCGCTGAACGATGTCACCCGCCGCGACGAACGGAGGCTCGTTGGGGGACGGACGGCTGTAGAATCGCCCGCTCATCGGTGCGACGAACGAGAGTGCGCCTCGTTTATCGGCGCTAACGGCAGGGCTTGCCTCCGCGACATGTCCCATCGAAGCGGTTGAAATCGTGAGCAACGCATCCCCATACTCGACGGGCGCCCGTAACCGACCGCCGCCCGCGCAGTTGGTGACACGGCCCGCAACACCATCAGGCGCGGTCAAGTCGCGCAGCACACCCAGCACGTCGATCGTACCGACCACCTGGCCCGCGGACACGAGGTCACCCTTGGCAACTGCAGGCGCGAACACACCGACGCTGGGCGCGAGCAATTCACTGGTGTCTCGGTCACCAGGCCGCGCGCGCAGGACGTGAGCGTCTCCACTCATACGCGTCCTCCGTCCATCAACACGTCGAGGTCGTGCATGGTCCAGATGCGAGGGTTCTTGACCCGGCGGTAGCCGGTGCCTTGATAGCTCATCTCTACCAACACCTTCAGCCAACCCCGCAACTCGTCGAGTTGGACGATCTCGTCCGTATCCATCTGCCGGGCCGCTACGTACGGATCCATGTCCGCTTCGATGCGGTCCTCGACCTCCGACATACGCTTCGCGATTTGCGCGCGCTCTTCCGGATCGTTCGTGACGATCTCGAAATTGTCGTCGAGCTTGCTGTTGTACGAAGCGATGGCCAGAGTCCGGCCCTCCATGACACTGAGGCGGGATATGGGCGTCGAAAGCTGCACGACGGGGTCGTACGGAAGGCCAGCCATGGCGTAGTAGCCCGCACCTGAAGCCTTTCGCAAGAGCACCGTAAACATCGGCGTCTCGTTGGTGCTGTTGGTGTAGATGAGGTTCGACCCGTAGGCGAGAAGACCATGCCGCTCGGCTTCCGCGCCGATGTCGAACCCGCTGATGTCTTGCAACCAAATGAGCGGAATGCCGTCGCTGTTGCACGCACGGCTAAATACGCTGATCTTGGCGATGCCCTGCCGATAGAGAATGCCAGCCGGGCGCTGCTCATCGCTGGCCTCGGGGTCGTCGATCAATCCTTGCCGGTTGAGAACGAAGCCGGCGTACAACCCCCCGACTCGGGCAACGCCGCAGATCATTTCACGGCCGACCGACGGCAGCACCTCCCAGAAGAGGCTCTGGTCACAAAGGCGCGCTAGGATTTCCGTCGCGTCGTAAGCCTGCCTATGGTCGACCGGAAGCAAACCCGGAAGCTCGGCGGGAGGGTAGATCGGCTCCATCGACTCGACGCCACCGCGGTAGAAGGCTGCACCCGAGCTAGGAAGCCGCGAGACCTCACGCCGCAAGCAGTCGATCAGGGTTTCGTCATCGGGGACACGTTCGTCGGCGCACCCTGATTGGTGCACGTGTACCTCCGGTCCACCGATATCGAGCGAGGTGATGTGTTGGCTCTTGGCGCCCTTAATCAACGCGGCGCCGGCAATCACCATGTACGCCTGCTCGGTCATGTACACGCGATCGCTGATGATCGGCATGTATCCGCCCCCAGCAATGCAATCACCGAACACGCCTGCAATCTGCGGCACGCCTTCGGCCGACAGGAGGCTGTTCATCTTGAAGATGTGTCCGGCGCCGGTCGCACCCGCAAAGCTCTTGCTTTGCTCCGGGAGATATAGCCCGCTGCAATCGACCAGATAGAGCGCAGGCAAACGCAGCCGGCGCGCCATTTCTTGAGCCCGTTCGATCTTTTCTGGTGTCTTCGGCCACCACGCGCCCGACGCAACCGTGTTGTCATTGGCGATGACGACGCACCATCGGCCTTCGACCCGGACGAACGCCGTGACCACTCCAGCCGCAGGGGAGCGGAGCCCGTTGAAATCGACGCCGTAGTTGACGAAGGTGCCGACCTCGAAGATCTCCGATCCGTCGTCCTTCAGGCGTCCAAGCCGCTCTCGCGTGGTGAGCTTGCCTTTCTCGTGCACGCGTTCGACATACTTGTCACCCCAACCCGCTTGGACCTCTGCGCGACGCTCATCGAGGCGAGACACCAGCGGCTCATGGCTGGCTACCTCGCGTTCGTACGTCGCTTGATCGACGGTCGCCTCGCGAGCCTTGCCGATTGGAACCACCGGAACGTGTGCCATCAGTCCTCCCACCCCGGCACGGCGCGCGTGTCGTACCGATTCTCTCGGAACTCCTTCGAGCTCAAGACCGCGAGATGCATCGGAATCG
>CAZHPJ010000277.1:0-4527 GCA_964534585.1 uncultured Sandaracinaceae bacterium
TGCAGTTCTGGATATCGATTACAGAAAGCAGTTGGAAAAATGGAAACAAAAGGAATCAAACCGTATCTAGCAGTTATCGGATTGCTCGGAATCACCGTGCTTGTCCTTCTGCTGATGGGAGACGTTGCTCTTGTGGGCGAAGAGCAAGTACAAGCGCAAGCTCAACCTCGTTGTCGCGCCGACGTCGGTCGTGCCCAACTGGGAGCGCGAGATCCACAAGTTTGCTCCGGGGCTCAAGACGGTCGTGTGGCAGGGCCCGAATCGCGGCCAGCGCGCGCCCGAGCTCGAAAAGGCCGACGTGATGATCACCAGCTACGCGTTGCTTCGCCGTGACGAGGAGCTGCTTCAGGCGCTCGACCTCCGTTACGTAATCCTGGACGAGGCGCAGCACATCAAGAATCCGATGAGCCAGACTGCACGCTCGGCCAAGAAGCTGAGTAGCGAGCGAAGGCTTGCGCTGACGGGCACGCCGATCGAAAATCGTCTGAGCGAGCTCTGGAGCATCTTCGATTTCGTGTCGCCGGGGCTGCTAGGACAGCTCAAAACTTTCGAAGATCGCGTTGCGCGGCCAATCGATCGCGGCGACATGGAAACTGCGCAGCGACTACGGGCGACGATCAAGCCTTTCGTCATGCGGCGCGTGAAGAAGGACGTTGCCAAGGACCTGCCGGACAAGATCGAGCAGGAGATGATCGTGCCGCTCGCCGAAGAGCAGGCCAAGCTCTACAAACAGATCCTTCGCCAGGTGCGCAAGAGCGTTCTCAGCGAAGTCGAGAAGCAGGGTGTCAGCAAGGCGCAGATTCAGATTCTCGCCGCACTCACCCGCTTGCGGCAGGTCGCCTGTGACCCCCGGCTGATGAAGCTGCCGGACACCGACTTCACCGCTGACGACAGCGGCAAGCTTGGCGCGCTTCGAGAGATCATCGACGAAGCCGTGGATGGCGGGCACCGCGTGCTGGTCTTCAGCCAGTTCGTTCAAATGCTCAATCACATTCGCGCCGCCCTCGACTCGGACGGCGTCCAATACGAGTATCTCGACGGCTCGACGAAGAATCGCATCGATCGCGTCGATCGCTTCTACGAGGACGCGAGCGTTCCTGTCTTCCTGATTTCACTCAAGGCAGGCGGCACCGGCCTCAACCTCACCGGCGCCGATACGGTCGTCCACTTCGATCCCTGGTGGAACCCCGCCGTCGAAGACCAGGCCACCGATCGAGCCCACCGCATCGGCCAGACCAGAAACGTCAACGTCTACAAGCTCATCGCGGCCGGCACGGTAGAGGAGAAGATCCTCGAGCTCTCCGCCAAGAAGCGAGCCCTAGTCAGCAACGTTCTCTCGACCGAAGGCAGCCCCCTCAAGGGCCTAACCAAGGCCGACGTCGAAAACCTCTTCAGCGAATAAGAGGGGCTAAACCTCCTCGCAAAAGGGCCCTTGGGGCGGGCGCGGCTAGTTGCATTGGCCGCTCGGTGGGAGGCCGGAGCAGGCGTCGAAGGCCGGGATGCAGTTGTTGTCGCAGCGGCACTGGATGCATGCGGGAGCGTTGGTATCCGCCACACACTGCGCGACGCAAAACGCGGCACCGCATGCCACCGTGTCTCCGGTACAAGCTACGCATTCGTTGGAGAGCCCTAGCGGCGACGCTTGTGCGGTGGCGTCTTGTGTGCATGCGGCGACGCAGTCCGCCAAGGCATTGATGATGCTCCCGGAGCAGTTCGGGAAGCACGCCACGACGCTACGCGCCTCGTCTCCGCAGCCCAGCAGTATGGGATTCGACTGTTCGCTGCCAAAGATGCAATCGCTTCCGATCTCTGCAGCGGCTTCCGTACCGGCGAACGTATTGCCGCGATCGTCGGTGTATTCGAGGTTCGCGTACACCATGGCGTTATTCGCGTCGGTACAGGCGCCTGCCGTGGGGGCGCCCACGACGGTGCCACCGACGTTCAGAGATATGGAAAGCGCGTCACAGCTCGCCGACAGGTTGCCCTCGAGGTCTGAGCTGATGTCGAATACCTGAGCGACGACCGCGCCGCCTCCTTGGATGAGAGCCTCGGCGATGGCTTTCGCGGTTTCGTCCGCCACTGTCGCGCCGAGCAACACGTTGAAGCCCTGTGTGGCGTCCCCCGTTCCTCGGAGGACCGCGTTTTCGAGCTCTCCCTGAACGCCGGCAAGCGGAAGGGGAATAGTCCCGAGCGTGCCGCTGATGCAGCCCGTGTCGGTCAGGTTCATCGGGATCGGGTTGGTCGGTACTCCACCGTACACCGGGGTTACCGTCACGCAGTTCTCCTGGGGGTTAGGGTCGATCCTGAAGGTCCAATCGATGCTGCCATCGCACAAGCCGTCATAGAGCACCTGATCGACGCCGCCGAGGTTGCCGCCCACGCCGGCAAGAACCGGAGCAAGTCCTGCCAGCGCGTTGTCCACACCGTCGAGTCCCTCACCTGGTGCAAGCCCGCCGACGCGGCACGAGTTTCCGTCGCAACCGTCCAGGTCGAACCCGGCGTTGCAGTCCCCTGCGATGGCAAGCAGTTGAACTTCGTGCATCGCCTGGTTACCCGTCGCCGTGCAACTCACTGGGTTGATGACGCTTTCGTTGCCAGTGCATCCGTCGACGAGACTCGGCGGCTCGTTCAACATGCACGTCGGGTCCTCGACGATAGGGTCGATGTCGCCGTTTCGGCAGGAGGAATTCGAGGGTACGCACTCTCGAGGCGCTCCTCCGGTCCCACCCGAGCCTGCGGTCCCACCCGAGCCACCTGCCCCACCATCGTCGCCGACGCACCGCACCTCGACTTGCCACGTGTCGATACAATCTGTGAAGTCGTCGTCAGACACAAACGCTTGGATGATCTGTGAACCAGGCGACGCGCAAGTATACGTCGGTGAGCTGTCCTCAGGATCGTCGATCGGCCCACCCGACGCCGACCAGAAGTACGCGATGGGATCGCCCTCTGCGTCCGTGCCCTGCGCAGCAAGGTCGATGCTCGAGCCCACCGAGGTTTGTAGCGGAGCAACGACGACCTTCACCAAGTTGGCGCAAATGTTGAGCTTGCCGTTCACTCGCACACTGCCGAACCGCTCGGGGGGCTTGCAGTTGAGCATGACGGCTACCGGCGTGGCGAGGCCGACGACCACGTCGAAGGAAGCGGACCCCTGGCAGGACGTGCCATCGTTGACTATCGCCCGGAGCTCCACCGCGTAGTCATTCCCAGGCGGAAGACCGAAGACCTCGACGGATGCCGTCGCACCCGGGGCGCTCGTATCGATCACTCCGGCGATGGGTACGATTCCGTTGCCGGTAATGTTGTACCAGACCTCGTCGATTTGTGCGTTCCCTGCAAGCTCGAGATCCAAGCTGAGGGAGCCCATCGACTCACCGGTCTCCGTTGTGCTCGAGCATCCTGTCATGACGACGATGCAGGCGAGGCAGTAGCCCAGCCAGGTTGGGGTTATCAGCTTCGACATCGTTGCCTCCTCCATTGTCCGGACGCGAGGACCGGCGCCCTCGGCCAGCGCGGCGCGAGCGTGGGCTGGTGCCGACCGTACTATGCTTGCTCGACCGCGGGGTCTCTTTTAGGGGAGGGGTGCGCGAAATGTAGTGCAGATCACATTTCGTGGCGCACTCAGCGGGGCATGTGGCGCTCGAAAAAGTCTAGGAGCTTGGCCCAGGCCTTGGCTTCGGTGTCTGCGTCGTAGGCGGCGCGCATTCGGGTGTGGCGGCCCAGGGTGGCTAGCGGCCCCTCCAGTTGGTTCATGAACGAGTGGCCGGCTTCCTCGTAGATGTGGACTTCGTGCTCGATGCCGAGCTCCTCGAGGTGTCGGGTCAAGCGCTTTGCGTGCGGCAGAAACGTGGAATCTTGCCCGCCGAACTGGGCGATGGTTGGGCAGAGCCCCGCGAGGCGTGAGGCTTGCCCCGGGACCGCGCCGTAAAAGGGGGCGGCTACGGCGAACGACTGGTCGGCAGCCGCGAGAAGGGCGAAGCCGCCGCCTAGACAGAAGCCCGCGACGCCGATGCGATTCGCGTCCACCTCGTCCCGTGCTGCGAGCGTGCGGCGGGCGGCATCGATGACTTCGTACGCGAAGCCTTTGCCCGTTGCAGCCGATGTCAACGTCCTCACGACGCAGCCGGGCTTCCCGCCTTGGTAGAGATCCGGCCCGATCGCAGCATAGCCTGCTTCTGCGAAGCGTTCACAGTGCCGTCGAAGGTCGGCGGTGTACCCCGTGATGTCATGGACGACGACGACCCCGGGAAAGGGAGGCGCACCCTCGTCGGGCAGCGCCAGCGCACCGTCGTGTGTTCGGGTGTCCGTCACCGGAATGGAGATTGACTCGATCATGCTCCGAGCATCATGCGCCAGTGCCAGTGCCAGTGCCAGTGCCAGCGAAGCCCCGCGGACGACGCAACGCGTCGGCTCTACGGGGTGCCGGCAACTGTGTCGCGCAGCCGGGCCACCGAAGAACGGCACGCGACGGCCGTGCTCGCGCTCGGGTCCTGCTTGTCCGCTCTACGTGGGGGCGATGCTGATGTG
>CAZHPJ010000278.1:0-4510 GCA_964534585.1 uncultured Sandaracinaceae bacterium
AGAGGAACTCCTTTTGGATTTCCTGCATCGTGAACCCCTGATGCATCAAGCGGCGGATGTGATCGATTTGGCGAACGGCGGTCGCCGGATACAGGCCCTGGGAGCCCCGGTGCTTGCCCTTGCGGCCAACTCGCACGCTCCGCGGCAATAGGCCGAGCTGCACGTACTTGCGGAAGGTGGCTTCGGTGAGCCGCGAGCCGCGAGCGGTGAAGGTCTCGACGATCTGCTGGACGCTCATCCCTTCGAGGTGCGCCTGCTCGATCGCCTCGAGTTCGTCATCAGACCAGCTCTTCGCCTCCGATTCTCGATGTCTCCGCTGCTGTCCTCTAGGTAGAGTCATTTGAATAACTTATAGCGAATGTATTCTATTGAAAATAATTACGTCAACACAAAAATATAATAGTTCAGAACTACCTGTTATTATTATGTTTTTAGTGGCCTCCTAACTCAACCTGGGTCGATAGGGGCTGATTCTAGGATCGTGAGATCGAGCTTGGGATCGGATTTGAGGGGGGAAATTGACCGGATCCCTCGAACCCAGTACCTCCCTGCAAGCGCATGGATTCACGGGCGTTTCGACGATTTCGGCGGAACAAGGGGGCTTTGGCCGGACTGGTCCTGGTCGTCGCAGTGACCGCTTTGGGCCTGCTAGGCCCGTGGCTTGCCCCTTACGACCCGGTGCAACAGTTCACCAACACCCTACTCCTCAAAAATGGCCTCCCGGCGGGTCCAGGCGCCGAGCCGGGGCACTGGCTCGGGGGCGACATCCTGGCCAGGGACGAGCTGAGCCGGCTCCTGAGCGGCGCTCGCGTGTCGATGTTGGTCGCCTATCTCGCCACCGCGCTCGCTGTGCTGATTGGCGTAACGCTCGGACTGGTATCCGGCTACATCGGCGGGCGGGTCGACACGCTCCTGATGCGGTTCGTCGACGTCGTGCTGTCAATGCCCTTCCTTCTGATCGCCATCGTCATGCAACGCGTGTGGGACGCGCCCGGCATCTGGACGATTTGCGTCGTCCTCGGCGTTCTCTCTTGGACAACCCTTGCCCGGATCACGCGGGCCAAGACGATGGAGGCCCGCGAGCTCGACTACATCCAGGCGGCCCGCGCGCTAGGGCTGCACCACTTCCGAATCGTCGGGCGGCACGTTCTGCCCAACGTCATCGGTCCGATCATTGCCATCGCGACCATCTTGGTGGCGCGCATGATCATCGCGGAGAGCGCGCTGTCGTTCCTCGGGCTCGGCGTTCGGCCGCCAACCGCAAGCTGGGGCTCAATGCTCAACGACAGTCAGTCTCTACTTCTCGGCGTGCCGCGACTGATGCTCTACCCGGCCGCCTTGATCAGCATGGCGGTCTTTGGCTTCAACCTCTTTGGAGAAGGGCTGCGCGATGCGTTCGACCCCAAGGACTGAGCGCCATCGCCCTACCCGCAGGATGGCCCGCGCTGCCGTTCTCATCGTGGGTGCAATCCTCATCGGATGGCTCATCGCCAACTTTCCGAAAGCGCCCATAGGCCCCCGCTACGTCGGTGCAGGACACGAAACTCCGCAACCCGGCGGGACATTGATCTTCGCCGCTGGCAGCAACATCCACACGCTCGATCCGCACTTCGCCTATGACACACTTTCGACCGCTGCATGCAGGCTTCTCTACGATGGTCTGCTCGACTACGACTACGACGGAAACATGATCCCGAGCCTGGCGGCTGAGCTGCCAGCAGTGTCCGGCGGAGGGCGCGTCTTCCGTTTCACGCTCCGCGACGGCATCAAGTTCCACAACGGCCGGGAGATCACCGCAGAAGACATTTCCTGGTCGATGCACCGGCTGCTGTCGGAGCGCATCGGCTCGCCGGGCTATCCGTTCTTCAAGTCGATCGTGGGGGTGCCTGCATACCACGCGGGAAAGACGGCCCGCATCGAAGGTATCGTCATCCTCGACGACAAGACGATCGAGTTCCGCCTCGACGAAGCCGACCAAACGTTTCTCAACGCGCTCGCCATGCCGTTCGCGTATCCGATGGCGCGAGAGCACGTCGAGAAGCTCGAGAAAGCGGAGGGCCGCGACGCGGTCGGACGCCAGCCGATCGGCGCGGGGCCCTTTGCGTTCACACGCTGGGAGCGCGGCGTTCAAGTCGAGTTCGAACGCTTTGAGGAATACTGGGCACCCCAGCCTCGCCCCGACCGGATGATCTTCCTCGAGAACATCTCGGCCGACGTCGCGAGCGCCCGCTTTCGCAGCGGCGACCTCGACATCATCTACAGGCCTAGCAAGGTGAATCGCTTGTTCCTGCGCGAGTCCGAGGCCTGGGCTCCCTATCGAGCCGAATCACCAAGCGCGTCGGTATTCGCGCTGGGCCTCAACTGCGAGCTACCACCCTTCGACGACGTGCACGTCCGACGCGCCGTGGCCTTCGCGATCGACCGTTCGAAGCTGGAGCGGCTCAACCCGGGAGAAGTGATCGCCGCAACCCAGGTTCTGCCGCCGATGCTCGCGCCATACGATCCCGAGTTGCCGACGCGACAGCTATTCGACCTCGACCGAGCCAAGGAGGAGATGCGCCGCGCAGGGTTTCCTGACGGACTCGACGAGCCGATCACGCTCTGGGTACGAGGCGAGGGCGAGGTGCGCGCCGCGCAGCTGTTCCAACAGGACCTCAAAGCGATCGGGATCGAGATCGAGCTCAAGATGGTCTCGTTTGCGACCTATTTGAAGGAGACGGGCCGGCCGCGCGTCGCCCAGGCAGCCTTCACCGGTTGGCACCAAGACTTCCCCGATCCGTCCAACTTCATGGACATTCTGTTCCACAGCCGATCGATCCACCCAGAGAACTCCGAGAACCGTTCGTTCTACAGAAACCCAAAGCTCGACGCGATCCTCGACCGAGCGCGCGCGGAGACGGACCGGAAGACCCGGCTCGCACTCTACGCGGAAGCCAACCTGATCCTGGCCGACGAGGCGCCGTGGGCGTTCCTCTACTACCCAGTCGACATGTTTGCTTGGCAACCGTACGTGAAGGGATTCCGCCCGCACCCCGTCTGGTTGAACGAATACCGCAACGTCTGGCTCGACCTGCCCAAGAAGCGAGTCAGCCAGTCGATCTACGCGCAGGAGCCGGCCCCATGATTCGTTTCGTCGCGCAACGAGCCATGTGGGGCGTGCTGGTCATCATGTCGGTCGTGACACTCGTCTTTTTCCTGATCTTCGTCGCAGGCGACCCGGCGGTGACCGTCCTCGGCCCGCAAGCGAGAGCCGAGCAAATCGCAGACTTCAAAGCGAAGAAGGGCTTGGACCGACCCGTGCCCGAGCAGTTCCTGAGCTACCTCGGAATGACGCCGTGCGTCCGCAAGGACTCCCCCAAATACGAACGCGACGACGGGTCCCGCGGATTCTGCGGCGTCCTCCAAGGAGATCTCGGCGAGTCATACTCACACCACGAGTCAGTAGCCAACGTGATCGGACACCGGCTGCCACGCACTCTGCTCCTCGCCTCCCTAGCGGTCCTCTTTGAGCTGATCATCGGACTCACCGCGGGGGTCATCGCTGCGCTCCGACGCAATCGTTGGTCCGATACGCTGATCATGTTCGCCACGTTCGTCGGGATCAGCCTGCCCACGTACGTCACCGGCCCGATCGCGCTGCTGCTGTTTGCTTTCCTCCTGGGTTGGTTTCCGTTCGGCGGCTACGGAGTCGACGCACTCGATCACGTCTATCACGCGCTCCTGCCCTCACTCATTCTAGCGATTGCCGGCGCCGCAACGTACGCGCGTGTCATGCGCGGCGAGCTCATCGAGACCTTGCGACACGACCACGTGCGAACCGCTATAGCCAAGGGCATGCCCATGAGCCAAGTCGTCATCAAGCATGCCATCCGCAACGCCCTACTCCCCGTGGTGACTCTGATCGGGTTGAGCCTGCCGTTCCTGGTCGGGGGCGCAATCATTACCGAAAAGATCTTTGCCTGGCCGGGCCTCGGACTCCTGACGATCGAGTCGATTGAATCGCTCGATGCGCCCGTCATCATGGCAGTCGTGCTGATGTTCGGCATCGCCGTTCAGGTGGGCAATCTGCTCGCGGACATCGCGGTCGCGGCGCTCGACCCGCGCATTCGCCTCGACGACTAGCTAGACCTTGGGCTTGGGCCTCACCGGAAACACCCTGCGCCCGTCGTCAGTACGCGGCGCAAGGACGCGCATCGCGTCGATCTTGATCTTCTTTCGACGCGCGTCGGGCAGCTTGATGATGCACACCCCATCGCCCGACAAGCCTTCGATCTTGCAAAGCCCGAATTTCACATGCTCGATCCAGTCGCCCTTTTCAGGCTTGTGCTCTTCGCGTACGGCAGGCTGCGCCCGGGTGGAGATCTCCGCTGCCATCGCCCATGTCACGCCGGTAGGCGCCTCCACGTCGACCGGCGCCCGCACATCGGTCCAGAGCTGAAGCCCCGTCGCTTCGTCGTTCGCACGCCTCAGCTCGAGCTCGTCGAAGCAGTCGATCCGGAACTCCAGCGCG
>CAZHPJ010000279.1:0-4485 GCA_964534585.1 uncultured Sandaracinaceae bacterium
GATGCGCACGGGACGTGAGCCGCGATACCCCGCAAAATGATCGAGCGTCTGTTCGTCGGGGACGCGGCCGCCATCGACCGTGTACATGACGTTGAGCTTGTGGTCGCGCTCGAGCGTGTCGCTCACGAAGTGGAAGAAGTCACGCGCCTCGCGATTGCAACCGAGTAGGTTCGCGGCACGCACAGCCATGGCGGTATCGCGCGTCCAAGTGTAGCGATAGTCCCAATTTCGTACGCCGCCTATCCATTCGGGGATCGACGTCGTCGGCGCGGCCACCATCGCCCCGGTCGGCGCATACATCAGCAGTTTCAACAGCAGCGCGGACCGAATGACGTGATGCCGCCATGGACCATCATATCGGAGCTGCTGAACCCAATCGCGCCACCGGCGCCGCGTATTTCGCAATGCGTCGTATGGGCGATACGCCGAAATCGACTCGGACTCGGAGCCGTTCCAGCTAATGACGACCCATCCACGCTCCCCGGCTTTCAACCGAAACCCCGCCTGCACGCCGCCTGCGGGGCGTGGCTCCCATTGGCCGACGCCACCGAGCACGGCGACCAGGCGTTCTCCCGACGCACCTTTGGCCAAAGCCGAGCGGCCATCGATGTCGAAGCTCGTGTCGACGCGCCCGTAGTCGAACCGCGGATCGAAGACGACCTTCACCAGTGCCTCTCCCTCAACACACTGTACGCGCCGATGTACCTCGTGCACCGCGGAGCGCGGGTCGTCGGTCCATGGCATGTAGTCGGTGAGCCGAATGGTGCCGTGCCCCTCAATCCGAAACACCGTCTCGAGCACGTTGGTGTCCGGGTCGTATCGCTGCAAGCTCTCGAAAGGGTAGTCGACGGGGCTCACCGAGGTGGAGCCTCCGTTTTTCTCGTCCAGCAACGCACCAAAAACGCTCGGACTATCAAAACGCGGCGAGCACTGCCAATCGATCATGCCGTCCGCCCGGACGAGGGCGGCCGAAAACCCGTCCCCGATCAACCCGTGGTCAGCGATCGAGAGAGCCTGTGTCGACCCCTCGTCGGCGAAGACGAACGGTTGGTTGAGCCGCTTGGCCGCACTGTACAGGTCCATCGGTCTGAGAGAATAGCAGATCGTGCGCTTCGCAACGCACATGCTAGAGGCACGCGGTGCAGCGACGCAACACGCAGTGGGGTCTGCCGGTCATTCTGGTTGCCCTGACTTTCGCGTCGACCTTCTACGTCGGCGCCGGAATGGTCCTCGGACAGCGGCCCACCTCGCTTGCGGAGCTGCGAGCGGGATGGGTGTTCTCCGTGCCGCTCATGGCGATTCTGCTCTCTCATGAGTTCGGCCACTTCTTTGCTGGCAAGCACCACCGCGTCGACGTGTCGCCTCCCTATTTCATCCCGGTTCCGATCTTCCTCCTCGGCACGTTGGGCGCCGTGATCCAGATCCGTGAGCAGATTCGCTCCCGAAACGCTTTGCTCGACATCGGAGCCGCCGGCCCCCTGGCGGGTCTGGCGGTCGCGGTCCCGGTGATGATCTATGGAATCGCGACTTCCCCAGTCGAAGTGCTGCCCGAAGCGCCCTACATACTCGAAGGACGTTCCCTCTTGTACCTTGGTCTTCTGAGCTGGTTGAAGGGCCCCATCCCACCCGGGCACGACATCATGCTCACCCCGACTGCGCTGGCCGGCTGGGCCGGGTTGCTGGTTACGATGATCAACCTCCTTCCGTTCGGCCAACTCGACGGCGGCCACGTGGCCTATGCGCTCCTGGGCCGTCGTCACGATCAGCTCTCGCGCTACCTTCTTCGCCTGCTGCCACTGCTCGCCATCATCGTGAGCGCCGCGTATGGGATTCCGAGCTACATCGACGGGGTTCGCGGCGACACACTCATCTATGACGCGTCCGCAGGCATGCACTGGCTGGTCTGGGCGTTGGTTCTGTGGGCACTCACCCGCGCAACCGGCCCGAACCACCCACCCACTGAAGATGCCCATGTCTCGCCGCGACGCCGCGTCGTAGGTTGGTTAACCCTTTCGCTGTTCGTCCTACTGTTCATGCCATCCTGGATCAGGATGCAGTAGGAAATTTCACGGAAACGACGGAATTCCTTAGGTTCGGGCCATGCGCCCCAGCTGCAGTCCAGGCCTGCTTCTCTCCGTCCTCGTGGCCGTCGTAGGCTGGTCCTCGCCGGCCCAGGCGTGGACCCGCACGGTGGTCAAAGGCGCCGAGGCTACGGTCGACGTCGAGCGCGACGCAACGTTGAGCATCGTCCTTCGACTGGACGTCGAAGTGCACGCCGGATGGCTGCATGAGATCGAGCTCGCGGGGCTGGGCGCCGGCGTCGAGCTCGATCGCTATAGGCCCCCCTACTTCCGCTCGGAGGAAGGTGAGGTCTTCCGTCCCGAAGCCGAAGTGCAGGACGATGGCATCATCCACCTTTCATTTCCGCGGCGAGAGGCGCCAAGGCGGGGCGAGTACCGAGTCTTCATGCGATACCGCACGAAGGCCGACGTCAGAGCTGTCGAGGTCGAAGGGGAGCCGCGAGCGCGCATCGTTTGGTCGGTCCCCGCATGGGAGACGGGCCTTCACAACGTCTCAGTCACAATCCGCGCGCCAGTAGGGTCCTCGGTTCCGACCGCGTTGCGCGACACGCCGCCGGGCGTCGACTTCCATGTTACCGAGCGCGCCAAACGCACGGTCGTCGAGTGGCGCCGTATCCACCTTCCGCGCATGACCGCCTGGCCGCTCACGCTCGACGTCCCCGTTGAATCGATCGCTTTGCCAAACACGGCTCCCGATGCGCCCACGCTGACTGGATTTCAGCCACTCGACCTTCCGCAGGAGCGCCCCTTGGCCTGGGCTCTGTGTTTCTTGGCAGCACTGGTCCTTCTCAAGCGCCGCTCCGTCGAGGTGCGGATGGAACGCCACGGGCTCTTGGTCCAGGCGCCGTGGGCAGCAGTGTTGGCAGTCACCGGTGCCGTCCTCGCGATCGGGCAATGGCTGGTCCCAAACTACCTCGTGTGTGCGCTGCCGCTGATCGCCTTTTGTCTGCACCGCCCCACGCGCTGGACCGCCCCCGCCGAGCGCCGGGAGTGGCGCCCCGCCCTCTGCAAAGAGCTCCCCGAGACCGAAACTCCGGCAAGTGATTTTCTCGATGGAACTACCATGACCGGCCTGACCGTGTTGATCGCGAGCGGCGTAGGCCTCGTTGCGATCGGGGAACCTGCAGCGGCGCTTCTCTTGCTGCCGGTATTTCTGACAGGAACGCGGCATCACATGGGTGTTACCATCGCTCGAGCAGCCGACGCGCTTCGCCTGTTCGCATCTGAGCTGCGCCTTCCGGCCGATGCTCCGGAAATGTCATTCGGTTGGGAGCTTTCGTCCGACGGTATGCCGCGCTTCCGGGTCCACCTCCCCACGCATCGTGCTGGACTCATGACGCTGAGCTTCGTCGTCACCTCGAGCCCGCTCGGCTTCGTTCTACGTCGGGACATCATGCTCCTCGTCGAGACGCGCGCTCAGTCCGACGCCGACGACCTCGTGCGGCGGCGCACGAATGCCAAAGCCGATCATCACGCATCCGATGGCAGCACCCTGAGGCTCATCGAATGGAGTGCCGAAGCCGTGGAGCTGCTCCGCGTCCTAGCACGAAAGACTCCCAAGCCCGTGAAGGCCTCGCATGGCGGAACGTGGCTACTCCGCGAGATCTCCGAGCCACGGCGCAAAGCGGCGTAGGCACCTAGCGGCGGATGCGCGACGAGAGCGGAGCCAAGATCCGGTCGACATGCTTGAGCTCACGCGCGACGTCCTCTTCATCGAAGTCGATCTCGTTGATCAGCGCTTCGTTCAACGCTTCGTAGAGCCAGGTGCTCGACTCGGCGTCGTCGATGCAAGCGGCGGCTTGGTGGCCTTGGTGGCTCAACTTCGGGAACTTCTCGACGACCTCCTCGAGTACGCTGACGCGATCGCCAAGATACGCGCGCGTAACTTCGAGCTCGTCGGACAGAGGCTCGAGCATTTCGCGCGAGCCTTCGAGCTGCTTCTGGAACGCATCGGGAGCTCGCTCGCGCACTTCGTTCAACACGAGTCTGAGCAGCAGGACGTCTCCCAAATGACGGAGGACCCCCCGAACCCCTGGGATCGCACCGCGCGAGGACATCACATGCAGCAAACCGCCTGCCAGCGCGACCCTACTCTCGTCGTCGATCTCGGGGTCCTCGACGATCCGTAGAATAGATTTCAAATCCTGACTGAAGCGTGTCAGTGCAGGGGTCATCAACTCGACGAAGCGCTCGCGCGACATATCACCTCGGCACCAGAGAACGGCCCCGCGGGCATGTTACCTCAACTCCGGTGGAGCCGGCGTCGGTTTCGATGATCTTGAACTCAACACGCCTATTTTTCTCCCAGGCCTTGGCGTTGTGCTTGGGATCGACCGGACATCGTTCACCGTATCCACCGGACCTCAACCGGTCTTTGATGACCCCCCGCTCGATCAGCGCGTTC
>CAZHPJ010000280.1:0-1938 GCA_964534585.1 uncultured Sandaracinaceae bacterium
ACAAGTGGTACCTGGCCACGACGGAATGCGGGTCGACCGGCTTTCGCTACACTCCAGACATCAACTCGTTCGCACTGAACACGAGCTACGAGATGTCGGTCGCTTTACTGGGTGGGCGCATGGCGCTCTTGGTCGATGGGGTCGTTCAACTGCGGACCGCATTTGTCGCTGAGGGCCCGGTGTCGCTGAGATTTCCTGGCTACTACTCGGACGGCGACGGCGTTGGAATAGGCGACAACAACGTGACACTAAGCCGCTGGGACGATTTTGAGCGCCGGACCCTGACGCAGGATGCAGTCGAGGTGACATTGACGGATTCAGACGTGTCTGACGTTCTCTTCGGAGTCGCGGACTGACGATGGCCACGCAGCACGACAAGACACCCGAACACCGACAACAACGAGAGCCTGGCCGAAGACGCGGACGCATGAAGTGAAGCGAGCGAAGTCAGTGACCATTCGACGAATGTGCGGCCTCAGAGAATCTGAGAGAGTTCACCCCGCTGATACCAGCGCCTGTGGTAGAAGGCCGAATGGTGCGAGGCGACGGTACATGTAGGCACGAAACGATCTCGACAATAGTCCTGTCCCTCCTTTTTGTTGCGACGCCCGGGCGAGCGGCTGCCGGAAACACCGACGGCATCTTGCTCGGCGACGATGCATCTTTGATGGGAGGCGCGGTCACCGCGATCGTGAACGATGGCAGCGCGCTCTGGTACAACCCGGCAGGCTTGAAACACGTCAGCCGCAACTCGGTAGACTTCAGTTTGACGGCATACAGTCTGCGCCTGTACCGCATTCCCGAAGCGGTGATCGGCGGCGGGCAAGCCGCCAACGCCGACGCCAACGAGGTGACCGTAATTCCAAGCGCGCTCACTTATGTGCGGACTACCGATGGCGGATTACGGATCGGGTTCGGCGTGTTCACGTCTGCGTTGGCGGACTACTCGCAGGTTTCGGACCTCTCGTTCCGCGAACGGACGACCGGGCTCGAATCACCGTGGTTGATCGCGCTCGCGAATCGAATTTCCGTATATCACGGCATTCTCGGCATGGCGTGGAGCGCAAACAGTCGACTTCACTTCGGCGCCTCTGGCGACCTTTCGTATATCGCAGCCACCCAATCGAGCCAAATCGGGGGCGGCCTGACCGCGGACCAAGCCTCGGGCGAAGCGCTCTTCGCAATCACGGAGTCGACGCGAACATCGTTGACCGGCGTTGGCTTTCGAGTCGGTTTCGGGGTTCTCTGGGAGCCGATCGAGGCGATCAGTATCGGAGCAGCGTTCCAGACTGCAAGCTACGTGGTATTCTCGAGCTTCAGCCAGCAGAGCGTCGACAGCGTCAGCGCAGCTCCGCCTGGTGCCCCAGGGACGATCGCATTTGAGACGAGTAATCTCAACGAATCGGACCTGGGCTTCGATCAGTTCGAACCCTACCGATGGCGTCTTGGTCTCGCGTATCACTTCGGGATAGGTACGCTCTCATTCGATGCTGACGTGCAACTCGATCAGCGCCTCAACACCGACACGTGGAACGCGAGCTACAATGCACGCGTCGGTCTGCTGCTCAACCTCACAGAAGCGGTCGACCTCGGTTTGGGAGCTTTCACGGATAGAGCAACGCTCGACGAGCAGCCCACGGGTTTCGGGGATTCGTTGCTCGATTTCTATGGCTTCACCGCTGGCGTAAGGCTTCGCAAGACTCTCATGTTCGTGGAAAGCGAGAGCTCCGACAGCATTACCTTCGAAACCACGATCGCGTTTCGTTTTGCATTCGGGACGGGGGGGTTCTCCGGGTTCAACGTCCTCGACAACATCGTCGACTTAGAGATCCTGACGCCCATCGTCACCAACATCAAGATCACCGAGCTGTCGATCTACCTCGGGAGCGGGCTCCGGTTCTGACAGCTCCGCGCCGACCCCGGTGCGCTTAACGCACA
>CAZHPJ010000280.1:2038-4453 GCA_964534585.1 uncultured Sandaracinaceae bacterium
ATTGGGGCAACCCGTCGGTAGAGCGACCGAACTCTAGGCATGCACCAGCACGCCGTGCCGACACCCGGCTCCGTGTTTTCAGGAGCTTGCAGGCATCGCCGTGGTGAATTGATCTTTTTTTTCGCGGCCTAGGGTGTCAAGTTGCCGCCGGCGGCATTGTGGACGATGCTTCGACTCGGGACTGGGGTCGTCGGGCGTGGCGACCCGATAGGCCCGTTCGGTGACGCGCGCTCGAGGGGAGAGTGCATGAATCAAGACGAAAACTCCGGAGCGGTCCGCCGTGTAGCTCTGCTGGGAAACCACCTCCCGCGGCAGTGCGGGATCGCAACGTTTACGACTGATCTCGCGGACGCGATCTCGGCGAGGTTTCCAGGCATCGAGTGCGGGGTCATCGCCATGAATGACGCCGGAAAACGCCACGCTTACGGCGATCGTGTGCGCTTCGAGATCGCCGAGAGCGATCTCGCATCATACCGCGGCGCGACCGACTTCTTGAACGTCGGCGGATTCGACGTCCTCTGCCTCCAGCACGAGTACGGGATCTTCGGAGGCAAGGCGGGCAGCCACATCCTCGCTCTGCTCAGCGAGGTGCGTATGCCGATCGTGACGACGCTACACACCATCCTGAGCGAGCCCACGGTGGAGCAGCGCCGCGTAATGGACGAGGTCACGCGGCTCTCGAGCCGCTTGATCGTGATGAGTCACTGCGGCGGCGAGCTCTTGCGCGAAGTGCACGATGTGCCGGCCGACAAGATCGACTTCATCCCCCACGGGATCCCTACCTTGCCGAGCAGTCGAGCCAGTAAGAAGCGCCTGGGCGTCGAGGAGATGTCGCTGATCCTCACCTTCGGCCTCCTGTCTCCGAACAAAGGGATCGAATACGTCATCGATGCGCTCCCCGCCGTCGTCGCACGCCACCCGACCGCGACCTATGTGATCGTCGGCGCCACACACCCACACGTGAAGGAGTGGCACGGCGAGGCCTACCGGCGCAGCCTCGCGCTTCGTGCCAACAAGCTCGGTGTGGAGGCGCATGTCGTCTTTCACGATCGCTTCGTGAGTGCGCCCGAGCTCGCCGAGTTCTTGTCGGCGGCAGACATCTACATCACCCCGTACCTGGACCCTGAGCAGATCACCTCCGGGACGCTGGCGTACGCAGTCGGGAACGGGAAAGCCGTCATCTCGACGCCCTATCGATATGCGCGCGAGCTCTTGGCCGACGGCCGCGGCGTCCTGGTCCCGTGGAAAGACTCGGCCGCGATAGGCGCGACGCTCGACAAGCTGCTCGGCGATCCCGAAGAGCTTCACGCGCTCGGTGCGCGCGCGGCCGAATATGGTCGCAACATGATCTGGCCGTCCGTCGCGCGTCAGTACGTCTCGAGCTTCGAGCGCGCGCACCAGGAAAGCGAGACTTCGCGCCGCTCATTTTTCGCGACGACGACACTCGCGAGGCGCCCGGTCCACCTGCCCAAGCTCAATCTCCAGCACCTCCGCGCGCTGACGGATGACACAGGCATGCTCCAGCATGCTCTCTTCTCCGTTCCACGTTACGAAGACGGGTATTGCACCGACGACAACGCCCGCGCCCTGCTCCTGACGACCCTGCTCGAGGACGCGGGCACGGACGACTGGCCGACGACTCGCTCTCTCTCGTCGCGCTACCTCGCGTTCGTGAGTCACGCCCTGAACAAGGACTTGCGCCGGTTCAGGAACTTCATGGCGTATTCTCGGGAATGGACCGAAGAGCGCGGCAGCGAGGACAGTCACGGTCGCGCCCTCTGGTCGCTCGGTGCCGTGGTGGGTCGCTCGCGCGAATCGGGACGCAAGAGCCTCGGCGGCGAGCTGTTTCATGCTGCGCTGCCGGCCGTCTTGGAGTTCGAGAGCCCCAGGGCTTGGGCCTTCGCGCTCCTCGGTATCCGCGAGTACCTACGCGCGTTTCAGGGAGAGAGCGGCGTCGAGGCCTTGCAGAAGCGGCTCTCCGAGCGGCTCTTGTCGAGATTCGAGACGGAAGGCGGCGGCGACTGGCCGTGGTGCGAGGACATCGTCACCTACGACAACGCTCGCCTGCCGCAGGCCCTGATCGTCTCGGGCAATCTATTGGGCCATCGAGAAATGGTCGCGACGGGGCTCAGGTCCCTGCAATGGCTCAACGAGCTCCAGAGCTCGGAGGAAGGCTATTTTGCCCCAATCGGCTCGAACGGATTCTACCCGCGACACGCCGCGAGGGCGCGCTTCGACCAGCAACCCCTCGAGGCCTGCGCCACGGTGTCCGCCTGCCTCGACGCGTGGCGCGTGACCGGCGACGAGGCGTGGGCCTACGAGATGTGGCGCGCATTCAGTTGGTTCCTGGGTGAACACCAGCTGCACGTGTGGCTCCACGACCCCCCTACGGGGGGCTGCCGGGGCGGGCGCGCC
>CAZHPJ010000281.1:0-1091 GCA_964534585.1 uncultured Sandaracinaceae bacterium
AGCCAGAGTGTACCGCAACTGGGTCATCGGAGAACGGCTAGCGACGGGCGTCCCCGAGCTCGGCGGAACGCGACATGGGGAGTCTCCCACCCGTACGACCGGAGAACAGCTAGGGACGGGCGTGCTCGCGATCGGGTCCCGCTCGGCCGTCTCTTCAAGTCGACACACGACTCGCCTCCCGCCCAATCGCTGTGCTGCCCATCCCGAGCTGTTCTCCTGTGTAGATGTTTACGTACGGAGGGGTTAGCGCGTGGATATGAAGCCGTCCTCGTCTTCGACGGGAATCGCGTCGCGTACGAACAGCCTCGAGAGCTCTCCGTCGGGGAGTCGGATGGGAACCAGATAGCCGCAGTCGTAGAACGTTTGGTCCTGTATGGATGCATCGAGAACCTCGGCTGCCAAAGCTCGCAGCATCGCGGCTTCCGGAGGGTCGATCAGGAACGTGCCCTCGGTCGCCGGCGCATCTAGTGGCCACTCCCTCGGGTTGGCATAGCAGATCGGGACCAAGTCTGGGTCAGCCTCCCGGGACAGCCGGTACCAAACGGGTCCGCCGAACTCACTACCCCTTAGGGACAAGAACGATCGCACCTCCGCGGCACGCGTCCGGATCTCCCGCGCGATCTCCGGATTTCCATTGGCTGATCCGCATCCGTTGCGGGTCGTGGCAAGGGTGCCGTGAAACTCGACGTTCTGGATCGAACCGTCGCAAACACCAGGAACCTCGTGCAATCCCGCGAGTCGCTCAAAGCAACCGAGACCACCGATCTCACTGAGCTGATCCGCTTCGTCTTCGGTCAACTGCCCGGTTCGGCGCGCAGGAAGCCCCGATGTCCAAAACCGACACTGTCCGTCAATGACCTCAAACTCGCCGTTCGGCGTCACGAAATCTCGACCGGGCACCGGAATGAACTGCTCGACGCGGCTCGTTGCAAGATAGGTGGCGCCGTCGCCGCCGGCGCAAAGCGGCTGCATGGTGCACGCCGCATCGCTCGCATTGCTACAACCGACGGTCAGCGAGCACAAGAGCAACAAGAACGACCACACCCGGAAGAGGAAACAAGTCATGCAGAAGTCCCTTCCCCTCGAGGAAA
>CAZHPJ010000281.1:1191-4453 GCA_964534585.1 uncultured Sandaracinaceae bacterium
TCCGATGCGCTTACGTGTGCCGAGGCGCCGGCTTCTAGGGCCGCTTGCTTGTCTGCTTCGCCGCTAGCGAACAAGACCACGCGCACGTGCTGCGTGTTGCGGTTCTGTTTGAGTGCCTCGATGATCTCCGCGCCGGAGAGGCAGCCGATTTTGGCGGCGAGCACGACAGCGTCTGGCGGCCGCTCGCCGATTTGAATGAGGCCGGCGAGTGGGTTGGGATAGTCGACGACCTCGAATCCGCTCCGGAGTGACGCACAGAGCTTGCCTTTCGCCTCGGTTCCACCGACGAGGAGCGCGACGCGCGGGCGCGCTGCGTCGAGCTCGTCCGGGATCGGGTAGCCATACTTGCGCAGGAAATCGAGCACGTGCGGACGACGGAAACGGAGGTGTCG
Source organism: uncultured Sandaracinaceae bacterium (assembly GCA_964534585.1). Classification (GTDB taxonomy): domain Bacteria; phylum Myxococcota_A; class Polyangia; order Polyangiales; family Houyiibacteriaceae; genus SG8-38. The sequence continues at coordinate 1,584 of CAZHPJ010000281.1, forward strand.
ACCTGGGGTACGGAAATGCGGAATCTGATCTCGATCGGCCCAGTTGTGGATGGTCTTCAGGTCGACCTGGCAGAAGCGTGCGATCTGCGATGCCGTGAACAGGTCCTTGGACTTTTGCGCGTCGGTCACCATATATCTTGGATAACGGCTCTGCTCCCGGGGATACAAGGAACACCCTGCAAAATCTGGAAAAACTGTAGCCTAGCGAACAGGCTACGGTGCGTCGCGCCAGGCGCCGCCGTCAAACACCATCCGCGTCGCACCCGGTAGCACGGGCTCGCTTTCCGGGTGCTCCGGGTCACCCGGCAACGCGAGGAACCAACCATCGTCGCCCGTGACCAGCCGGGGCCGAACCAACGGGGGCTTCCGCGAAAGTGCGTCGTTGATCACCGACTTCGCGTCGTCGAACTCCGCCATCCAATGCAGCGTTCGCACCGTCGGGGGGGCCAGCTTGATTCGGCCGGCGAGCATGTCTTCGATCGCGCTTGCCGGACGCAGCCACACCGCCGATGTCGTTTCGGTGCCGTCGTGGGATGCGGTTTGACCTTCGGGCAGCACGGCGATGTAAAAGCGGGTGTCGAAACGGCGGCTTTCCATCTTGGGCGTGACCCAGCGCGCGTAGGGCGTCAGCGCGGTCGAGTCAATCTGCATGTCGATGGTGGCTGCGAGCTCCAAGAACGAGGCGCCGCCCAGTAGCTGCTCGCGGATGGCTGCCAAGTCGACGCCCGCAGCGGTGCTTGCCAACAGCACGCCCGCTTCTTCAAACGTCTCTCGCACCGCAGCGACGAGTAGGCCGAGTCCGACCTCGGCCTCGCCAAGCCGTTCGGAGATCTCCGCGGTTGGTCGATCGACTCTCGCGTGCCAGCTCGGCTGGTTGTCGCTCGGGTCGACCTTCCCACCAGGAAACACGTGCGCGCCACCCAGGAAGCCACTTCGATGGTGCCGGCAGAGCAGGAACGTCTCGAGGCCCCCGTCGGCTTCGCGCAGAACGATGACAGTCGATGCGTCTTTGATGGGCTTGCCGGGCGTATCGCCGCTCATGATTCGCGGGACACCAGCACGTGCGTCGTCGACACACCGATCGCGTTCGCAATGCGCGCCAGCGTCTCCAGCGAAGGTGTGTGACGCCCGGCTTCGACGCGTGCGATGTTCGGACGATGAATACCGGTTCGACGCGCGAGCTCGGCTTGGGTGAGACCGGCCGCAAGTCTGAGCTCACGAAGACGCGCGCCGAGTCTCTCGCCACTGATCGCGACGTCGTTTTGACCGTCCGTCAGGTTGGAGGAGGTCTGCATCGACGTGGTCGTTAGTTGGCACACCGCGCCACTCCTCAAACGAAGCGTGGCTTTGGTCGCACTCGGATCAATGGTGATGCTGGTGATTTCGGACCCGTCATCCGACGCGTCGATTGGCCGGCGCTGCAGCGAAGCGTCGCCGCTGCCGAGCACGGCTAGCACTTCGTCGCCGCATGGAGACATCGTGACGAACTCGAAATGCAGATGGCGTTGCTGATCGGCTCGCCGCGCGATCGCCGCTGCAGCTTGCGCGATGTCTTGGTCTCCACGAGTGACGAGGCCGTGACAGAGCTCGGTGATGATGTCTTCGAGCGCGTCGCGATCGCGATCGATGTGAGCGATGGGCAGTGCGCCGGACGCGCGTACGAAACCGATCGTCAAGAGAGGCTCGTCCACGTCGAGCTGTACCCTATCGACATCGACGATGACCGCCGTCACCTGACCATCGACTGCACTCGCAAGGTCGGTTGGCGCGACAACCTTCGATTCGATGTCGTGTTTGGTCAGGGCCTGTTGCCACGGCCGCACGACGTGCTCGCGGTCCGTCAACAATGTCACGCTTAGTGTCATCACTCCTCCGAGTAAGGGAGCGATGAGGTGTACACTCCCGCGTCAGGAACCTCAACCGTGATATCGCGGGAAAACGCGGCACGCTTTTTGTCCGGCGCCGGCTGAGACGGCCCGTGGTTGACACTCGACTGCCCCTTTGCTACCCACGGTCGCCTTCCTACGGGGTGGCAGCTCTTCGCTCAGTTAAGGGAACTACCGATGTTCAAGTCGACCTGCGTTTTCTCGGGAAACTCGAATCCGGCTCTCGCCGAGCAGATAGCCAACTACCTGGAATTGCCGGTAGCCCGCGCGCGAGTCACGCGTTTTTCGGACGGCGAGGTGTTTGCCGAGATCAAGGAAAACGTGCGCGGTGTGGATGTCTACGTCGTCCAGTCCACTTGCACGCCCGTCAACGACAACCTGATGGAGCTTCTGGTGATGATCGACGCGCTAAAACGCGCCTCCGCCGGGTCGATCACCGCGGTCCTCCCTTACTACGGATACGCGCGACAGGACAGAAAGGCCGCGCCGCGCACGCCGATCACCGCGAAGTTGGTGGCCGACTTGCTCAGCGCCTCCGGCGTCGACCGAGTCGTTTCGATGGATTTGCATGCTGGTCAGATTCAGGGCTTTTTCAACAAGCCGTTCGACCATCTGTACGCGATGCCTGTGTTCCTGGAGCACTTGAGGCCGCGGTTTCCGGAGCCGCCAGTGCTGGTCTCGCCCGACGCCGGTGGAGTAGAGCGCACCAGGGCCTACGCCAAGCGCTTGGGCGCCGATCTGGTGATCATCGACAAGCGCCGCGAGGAAAAGAACGTCAGCGAGGTCATGAACGTCATCGGTGACGTCGACGGGCGCGAATGTGTGATTCTGGACGACATGATCGACACCGCCGGCACGATGACCAACGCGGCCCGCGCGCTGCGGGATAAAGGGGCGAAACGGGTCATGGCGGCCGCCACGCATCCGGTTTTGTCGGGTCCGGCGCTCGATCGCATCGTAGATTCCCCGTTGGAAGAGGTCATC
>CAZHPJ010000282.1:0-4448 GCA_964534585.1 uncultured Sandaracinaceae bacterium
TGGCGCAGAGCCGGAGAGTGCTTGAGATCCAAAATCGCATCCGCGATCGCTTTGCCACTGGCCATCTCGCAGAGCAGGGCGTGCTCCCGGTCGACCAAAAGCTCTTCGCTCGCCGGCGACCGGCCGGTGACCACCGCGGCACCGGCAGCTAGGCACTGGTAGACCTTGTTCGGAACCACGCGCCGCGCCTTTGGCGTGTCACCAAAGATTCCGAGGCAGACCTGCGCCTCGCGTATGGCCTGGCGCAGCTGCTCCGGCTCGAGCCAAGGAACGAGCTCCAGGTTGTCGAGGCCCAAGCGCTCGGCGTAGTCCTGGCTCGCGGCGAAGGTCTGGCCGCCGCCCACGATCTTGAACACGATCTCCGGATCGTCACGTAGCTGGTTCGCGGCATCGAGGATGTAGGGCATCCCGTGCAGCGGCGCGAACTTGCTGTAGTGGAGCACCACGAACCGGTCCTCGCGCGGCGCGACAGGCTCTTCCGCGGCATAGGCAGGATCGGCACCCACGAGCACCCGCTGGAACTTCGATGGGTCGAGGTCGAATTCTTCACAGAAGTATTCGATGTGTTGGTTCGTATCGAGGAGCACCAGATCGGAGAGCTTGCACGACCATCTGTCGACTAGCCGTAATAGCGTCGCGCTCAGGCTGCCGCGCCGGAATACTTTGCGGTCCTCCACCGAGGTGTCGTACAGCGACACGAAAGCGTCGAACACCAGGGGCTTGCGACGCAGCCAGCTCAACAGGCGCGCCGGGAAAACGTCGAAGTGCCCCAAGTAGCCTACCAAGACGATGTCGTGCGGTGGAGCGAGAAGATAGCGAAAAGAGAGCTGAGCATAAGCGAGGGCGAGCTTGGCAGCTATGACTGCATACTGTGCGGGGCCTTTGAGTGCGCTCGTCTTGTACCGCATGGTCTCCCACAGCGGAACGTGGCACTCGACGACCTCGACGCCGGCGTCGCGCATGCCGCGCATCAGCACCTGATTGCGATCGTATCCGGCCTCGTAGGTGCCAAACATGCACACGCGCATGACCACTCCTACGACAGTCCTGGCTTGGTTGCTGCCGCCAGATAAGAGATCCCCCGTTCCGTGTCGTAGAAGCGACGCTGGACCTTCGCGGCACCTCGAAGGAGCAGTCGCCCCATTGGACTCGAGTACAACGGGAAAAAACGCGTCTCGAGTGATCGCTCGATCCCGCTGTCTTGGGTCCTCGCCGTGTCGCCGGCCGCGATCGCATCGACGTCGACCCCTGCTGCGCGCATCTGAGCCGTCTTTGCCAAGATCCGCGCGCGTTCGATGAACCAGGACGCGGGCCAGCCGATCGTTGACACCTTTTCCACCTCGAGGCCGACACGGCGAAGGAGGTCCTCGACGTCGTTACGGTCGTACCGTCGGTAGTGTCCCACCAGCACGTCGGTGATGTTCCACCGCCGTTGATGGGCGGGAACCGAGATCAGAACCTGCCCCCCTGGCTTCAGCAGATCCAACCACGACGTCAACGCTTCCGCATCGTCCTCGATGTGCTCCAGGACCTCGAACGCAATCAGCAGATCGAAGCTCTGGGCAGGACCTCGCGGCACCTCGGATTCGATGTGGAATCTCTCGTCGCCGGCCAGGATCTGCTCCGCGATACTGCGGGCTTTGGCCGACAGCTCTACACCGACCCCGGTGTAGCCACGCTCACCGAGATCGTACAGCAGTGCACCGGCGCCGCATCCGACCTCCAAAACATGTCCTGCCGGCCGTCCCTCGAGCGCATCGAAGATGGCGGATCGACGGAGCAGGTAGGTTGGAGTGGGCACCCACTGATGCTCCGGGGCCGCCATCCCGATCTCAGGGTAGAGCGTCGGCACTTGAATCCTCTGGCACGGGTGCGACGAGCCGCGTGAACGCTGCGTGCGCCGCCAGCACGTTGATCATCCACCTAGCTAATGTTGCATCGACACCTCGTCAAGACCAATCGCCCTCCCGAGCGAGTCGACGCGTCGAGGGTATTGACGGCGCGGCGCTACGGGTCGCCGATCGATTCGCGTACGGGCAGGCTCTCACGGGCGTCTTTGCGGTGGTATTGGAAAGTCATGAACTCTCCTAGCAGCCCAATGGAGAAGGACTGCGCGCCGACGAGGATCAAGAGCACGCCCAATAGGAGCAAGGGTCGTGCGCCGATGCCTTCGCCCGAGAACCAAAGCACAGCCAGGTAGCTGCTAATCAGCACTCCAAGCGTAGTGAAGAATAGGCCCAAGAGGCCAAAGAGGTGCATCGGTTTTCGCGAGTACTTGGTGAGGAACGAGACGCTCAGGAGGTCGAAGAAGCCGCGGAGGATGCGTTCCAGCCCGTAGCGTGATCGGCCGAACTGCCGCGCCCGGTGGTTCACCGGCACTTCGCCGACGCTGAAGCCCTGCCACGACGCGAGCACGGGGATGAAGCGAAACAAATCTCCATAGATGGGAATCGAATTCAAGACTTCGCTTCGGTATGCTTTGAACCCGCAGTTCATGTCGTGAAGATGCACGCCCGTCACGAGCCCGACGGTCTTGTTGAAGATGAAAGAAAAGAGTCTTCTATTCAGCGGATCGTGTCGGTCCACCTTCCAGCCGACCACGACATCGAGGCCCGCGTCGATCTTATCGAGCAGCTTGGGTAGGTCGGTGGGGTCGTCTTGGAGATCTGCGTCCATCATTACGATGATATCGGCGCGGGCGCGTTCGAAGCCCGCCGCGAGCGCCATCGCTTTGCCGAAGTTCGAGCGCAATCGAACGCCGCGGACCACCGGGTCGGCTGCGTTCAGGTCGTTGATCACCTGCCAACTGTCGTCTGTGCTTCCGTCGTCGACGAAGATCAGCTCGTAAGGTGTGTCGGGAAGCGCTTGCCTGATCTGCGCAGCGAGCAACGGCAGGCTTTCCGCCTCGTTGAGTCCTGGCACAACGAGGGTGACAGCAGGTTTTCGTGACGTCGGCATCACAGCTTCCAAAGCTTCTCTCAGTTGCTCCCCCACAGCCATGAAGCCACCGCCTTCGCCCCCTACTTAGGCTGTCCAGCGACGACACACAAGCGCCAGGCAGCGCTAGGTCCGTCACCGGCGCCGACGTGTCCGCCGTCATGATCCTGCGGTTGCACCTCGCGATCTAAGGGACTACACCCGCTTTCGAGCCGGTTGGGGGAACAGGCCGGAGGGAGAATCGATGACTAAGCAAGCACTGCTACGCGGTTTGATGTTGATGTCTGCGCTGCTCGTGTTGAGCAGCTGCAAGAAGGACGAGTCCTCAGCGACGGCCGCCGACGCGATTGCCGATCCGGTGCTCCTTCTCGATGCGGGAGCCGATCCGCAAGCACCTCTTCGTTACAAGATCGCTGAGGGCACGACCACGAAATCCAACATGGACTTCACGATCGCGACCTTGGCCACTACTGTCGACGCCGCCGCGCTTTCGGTGGTGCCCGGCGTCCGGCTTCACATCGTATCCGGGCCTGCAATGGCGACCGACAAGGGCGTGAAGTTCGAGGTCAACATCACCAAGGCCGAAGCAGCCGTGCCGGCAGGCATCGACCCGAAAATCGCCGAGGAGCTGAGACAGAGCGCTGCCATCCTCGACGACGTGGGTGGCACGATCGAAATGAATGACCGCGGCATCACGTTGGCGGCGGCGCTCAACGACAAAGCCAAGAGCCCCGATCTTCCGCTCCGCCTTCTGATGATGATCGTCAACGCTCGAACCACGTTGTCGCGCGTCGTATTGCCGGCCGAGCCGGTGGGCCTCGGAGCGCGCTGGGAAGCTCGCAAGGAACTGATGCTCTACGGCTTCAAGGTACAGCAGGTCGACTCCTACACGCTGGTGGAGCGCGTGGGCGACGAAATCAAGCTGAACGTCACCGTCACGCAGAACGCGCTGCCACAGACGGTCGACTTCCCTGAGGACGGCGTCGCGATCACGGTGGAGCAGATGGTCGCCAACGCACGCGGTGAGATCATCCTCAACCTAAACGCGCTCGAGTCGGACGCCGCAGCAGCGGGTGAAGCCACCGACAAACTCACCGTGACAGGCCCTGAGGGCACCGAGAAAATCGAGGTCAACGAGGCCTTCGAGATTCGGATGACCAACACCACCGCCTTCGAGTAACCGCAGATGGAGCGGTTCGAGCCAGCGGCGCTCAGCTCTGCGTGAACCAATACGCCCACGCGATGAATACAAACTGAAACGGTAGCCGTGCCCACAGCGCCCAGCGCGGGATCGGTTTCTTCGGGTTGAGCGAGATGTTGTTGGTGAGCATGTAGATGTTCGCCGGGAACACGGCGACGTAGAGCGCGATGAGACCCCAGGCGGCCCAGGCTCGCGCGCCGGGAATGAGAAGCCCAATGCCACCGAGGATCTCGAAGAACCCGCTGACGTAGACGAGCGCCAGAGGGGCGGGCAGGAACTTCGGAACGATGCGGACGAATGGCTTGGGTCG
>CAZHPJ010000283.1:0-4441 GCA_964534585.1 uncultured Sandaracinaceae bacterium
GCCAAGGGAGCCCGACTACTACAAAGCGCTTCTCGCGGGCTTCACTGACCTTGCTCATGTGACGGTTGAGGTGCACCTATGCCGTCCCGTTGTCGTTGCTTGACGGCGCGTTCTTCGCCAATGCTGTAGAGGACAGGGACGGTGAATAGCGTGACCAGCGCCAGCACGACTCCGCCAACCGATGGTAAAGCCATGGGTACCATCAGGTCCGAGCCACGCCCTGGCGAGGTTAGAATCGGAAGGAGGGCCAACAACGTCGTGGCCGTGGTCATCACGCAGGGACGAACGCGCCGCTCCCCAGCCCTGATCACGAGTGCACGCACTTCGGAGATACTCGTGGGTGATTCTCGGCGGAAGAGCTGCATCAGATAGGTCGCCACGATCACGCCGTTGTCCGTGGCGATGCCAAACAGCGCCAAGAAGCCTACCCAAACCGCCACGGTCATACGCGTCTCGCCGACGTGGAAAAGAGCTCTGAGGTCGATCCCGAAAAGGGAAACGTTCAGGAACCACGACTGACCGTAGGCCCAGATCAGCAGGAATCCACCCGCGCCAGCAAGTGCGACACCGGCGAACACCATGAGAGCCGTGGTCGCACGGCGAAACTGTAGATACAGCAGCACGAAGATGATGGCGAGCGCTAGAGGGACTAGGACCATCAAGCGCTTGGCGCTTCGGATTTGGTTCTCATAGGTCCCCGCAAAATAGTAGCTAACGCCAGCTGGCACCAGCAGCTGACCCGACTCGATCCGGTCTTGCAGGGCACGCTGGGCAGCCAGTACGCTTTCAACTTCGCCGATGCCCTTGGATGGATCAAAGGTGACGTAGGCGTTTAGGAACGTGTCCTCGGTGCGTATGAGCTGCGGCCCGCGAACGTAGCGGATGTCGGCGAGTTGCTCGAGCGGGACCTGTCCGCCGCTCATGGGCACGAGCACTCGTTTGAGTCCCTCCAGGCTATCGCGCTCTTCACGCATGTAGCGGACACGAACCGGATAGCGTTCCCGTCCTTCCACGGTCCTGGTGAGCATTAGCCCGCCGATCGCGACTTGAATGACATCCTGCACGTCCGTGATCGCCAGACCGTGGCGAGAGATGGCCTCACGGTCGATGGCTATCTCGATGTAAGGCTTGCCCACGATTCGGTCAGCCAACACGGTCTTGGCTTCGATCTCGGGAACCTGTTTCAAGATCCCCTCCACCTCGAGGCCGAACGCTTCGAGCGTTTCCAAATCCGGCCCTCTAATCTTCATTCCCACCGCGGACCGCATGCCGGTCTGAAGCATGATGATGCGGGTCTTGATGGGCATGAGCTTGGGCGAGCCGGTCAAACCCGGGTAGTCCGCGGCCTTCGTGACCTCGGTCCAAATATCATCGGGAGTGCGAATGTGGTCTCGCCACTGGCGAAACGGACGGCCATCCGGGTCGGGGATGAGCTCCCCATCGCGGTCTCGCGCGAATTCTGCCTGATCTTCGTCATAGCGAAAGGTCTGGATGTGTCCGCTACTATCGAGAATATATTCGGATTCGTAGTTGACGACCGTTTCGAACATGGAGATCGGCGCAGGGTCGAGGGGGCTCTCGGCGCGACCCAGCTTGCCCACAGCGCGATTCACCTCGGGAATCGCGGCGACCGCGGCATCGATGGTCTGCAATATCTCGAGAGCCTGCCCAAGTGACGCATGCGGGGTTGTCGTGGGCATCAACAGGAAGGAGCCTTCGTCGAAAGGCGGCATGAAATCTTCCTTGAGGCCGGGCGCCAAGCTCTCGGCGACTTTGTACGGCGGGAGTTGCTGCACCCAATTCGGCGCCCATCCAAAGACCGCGGGCACGCCCAGCCATGAGGTTAGCCCAATCAGCACGAACAGAACGTTGCCAGCAAGGAAGAAAAACTTGTGCTCGAGACTCCACGTTAGAATCGGCCGGTAGAAACGCTGGAACAACCAGAAGATCGCCATGAGGATGCTGACCATGGAAACCACGAACGCGAGGTTCGCGAACAGCGATCGTCCCGGGCCGAGCGGCATCCAATAGTCGGTGAGGCCAACCGTCACGGCGATGATCGCGACTACCACAGCGGAGGTGCGCGTCAGGCTGCGGTACCGCTTTGACCCCCATAGAGCCGCCAGCCCTAGACCACCGACCAAGATCGTCACCGAACCCGCGGCGACGATGCCCATCCAAACCAGAGCCACGCCACAGCCTATGATGACCCAATCGAAGACCGCGCTCCCCTGGAACAACGGACGCCACCGGCTGCCGGACGAGCCATCCTCTCGCTCACTGGTCGACCCCAAAATGAGGTGCGCCAGGGGAGGCAAGAAGATCACGGAAAACACGAACGCTGAGCCGATCGCAAACGTCTTCGTATAGGCGAGTGGCGTAAAGAGCTTTCCTTCTGCCGCGGTAAGGCCGAAAATCGGCATGAACCCCACGACGGTGGTCAAGACCGAAGTCATCACCGCCGCGGCTACCTCGCCAGTGGCTCGCGGGACGATACGAGTGCGGTCTGCACCGGGTGGCGCCTCATCCAGGCGCTGGGCAATGTTCTCGGTAAACACGATGCCCATGTCCACCATCGTCCCAATTGCGATGGCGATGCCCGAGAGGGCCATCACGTTGGCATCGACGCCTACGTATTTCATCGCCACGAAGGTCCCGAAAACGCCCAACGGCAACAGCACTGAAATGAGGAATGAGCTCCTCAGGTGTCGCATGATGAGCAACACGACTATGACCGTGATCAAGATCTGTTGGATCAGCGCAAGCGACAACGTGTTGAGGGTTTCGTGGATGATCTCGGTGCGGTCGTAGAACGGAACGACCGTCACAGCGGCGACCGTGCCGTCATCCATCACCCGTCGGGGCAAGCCGACTGAGATTTCATCGATCTTCTCGCGAAGCCGATCGATCACGGCGAGTGGATTGTCTCCAAACCGGACGACGACGACGCCCCCGACTGCTTCGGCGCCACCATCGTCGAGTGCACCCCTCCGACCCGCGGGACCGAAGTGGACGCGCGCGACGTCTCGAACCCGAATCGGCGTGTGGCGCCGGGTGATGATGACCACATCTTCGAGGTCGGAGAGCTTTTGGATGAAGCCGAGCCCGCGAATGATGTATTCGACGCGATTGATCTCGATGGTCCGCGCCCCGGTGTCCAGGTTGGCGTTCTTGACGGCCTTGGCGACCTCGCCAATCGTGACCTTGTGGGCAAGCATGGCCTCAGGGTCGACGTCGACCTGATATTCGCGGACGTAGCCACCGACCGAAGCCACTTCGGAGACACCAGAAACCGCCTGGAGCGCGTATCGAACGGTCCAGTCCTGGATAGAGCGGAGCTCCTCGAGACTGAACGCGCCGGGCACGACGTTCCCGTCCTTGTCTTGTGCCTGCAAGGTGTACCAGTACACCTGTCCGAGCGCTGTCGCGTCAGGACCCAGCGTCGGGGTCGCGTCGTCAGGCAAGGTACCGGCCGGAAGCGATGCCATCTTTTCGAGCACGCGTGACCGCGACCAATAGAAATCGATCTCGTCCTCGAAGATGACGTAAATGCTCGAGAACCCGAAGACCGATGCGCTGCGGACCGACCGCACACCGGGAATGCCCAACAGGGCAGTCGTCAACGGGTACGTGATTTGGTCTTCGACGTCGCGCGGAGATCGCCCAGGCCACTGCGTGAAAACGATCTGCTGGTTCTCGCTGATATCGGGAAGAGCATCGACCGGCACGGGATCTCGAGGAAATCCTCCGAGATCCCAAGCGAATGGCGCCGCGGACAGCCCCCCAGCGATTAGAACCGCGAGCAGGACGAAAACGATGAGCTTGTTCTCAACGAAAAAGCGTGAGAACTCTTCCCACCGCCGTTCGTTCGTACTGTGTTCGTCTTCGGTCAAGCGCTGTGCTCCTTCCCTGCCGTGCTAGCTAGTGTTGATGACCGCCGGCAGGGGCGGCAGGCGGGCCCGTGGGTTCAACCGAGGCGCCCAAGCGTTCGGATGGCAACACCGTGGCGCGGAACTCGCCGTGGCGTAGCATCGCTTGCCCGTAGTAGGGGTTCGCCAATGTCTCGTCTCGCTGGACCCACTCTGCGCCTTTGGAATCGAAGGCCATGGGGCAGAACGCAAGCCGGACCGCCGACTCGAGGGGGTTTCCGAAGATCCGCAACATCTCCACCATCAGCATGCTGACGTCTTCAAAGGCACCGCGTAACTCTCCGGCGTCGCTCGTCAACGCCCCATGACGCGAGTGACCCACGAGCTTCGACGCAACACGTTGCCACGCTTCCAACGCCTTGCGGGAACCTTCGGGATCCGTTTCATTCGTGCGGTCTGCGAGGTAGCCGAGTCCCTCGCGGGCTGCATCGAGATCGTCCTGAGCGAGACTTGCCTGGACCGCGAGGTAAGCCTCCATGACGGGGCGTAGAGCCTTTCGAAATGCAGAGGAC
>CAZHPJ010000284.1:0-4374 GCA_964534585.1 uncultured Sandaracinaceae bacterium
GGGGCTTGGGCCGCGGGCCTCGGGTCTCGGGCCTTGGGCCTGCAGCTTGGACCCGGGCCTCAAGCCTCCACCCTCAAGCCTCAAGCCTCAAGCCTCCACCCTCAAGCCTCAAGCCTCAAGACCCGATCCTCACCCCGGGCCGCGAGCCCCCCTCAAACACTGCATAGGAAATCGATTAGCAAGCGTACCCGTTCAGGAAGCTGTCTGGTGGAGTACACTAGATGGATCGGCGGTGACGGCAGCATCCACTCCGGAAAGATGCAAACCAAGCGCCCTGCTTTTTCGGCCTCTGCGAGGTGGAGCTCCGGCATCAACCCGATGCCCTGCCCTGCGGCGACCAGCTCGACCATCGCGGTGTAGTCATCGACGTTGACCCGGCCCGAGACCGTGAGCTCGACGGTTTCGTGATCTTCGCCGCTACCTTTCTCCAGTCGAAGAACCTGGGTTTGGCCGCGCTTGCGATAGAGGATGAACGGAAACGCTTCGAGCCCGCTGATGTCGCCACAGGCGACGTGGAGGTCCCGAGTGGCGGCGAGTCGGAAGTTCGACGGGAGCAGCTTGCGCGCGATCAAATTGGGGTCGGTGACGCGCCCCGCGCGCAACGCCAGGTCGACGCGTTCCTGTACGAGGTCGACGAAGCGATTCGTGAAAACCAAATCGAGAGAGATGTCCGGGTAGCGTTCCAGGAACTCCACAAACCGAGGGATCAGCAACATTCGACCGAGGTCGCTTGGCGCCGTGACGCGGATCGTGCCGCGAGGTTCCGTCGTGTTTTCTTCGATCGTGGCTACCGCCGTGTTCAGCACGTCGATGGCGTCGACCACCGAATCATAGAAGCGGCTGCCCTCCGAGGTCGGGGTCACGCGGCGGGCATCCCGGTACACCAGCTTCGTCTCGAGCTGCTCCTCCAAGCGGACCAAACGGCGGCTCACCGTGGACCTCGGCACCCCGAGATGCCGGGCCGCGGCGGCGAGGCTGTTGCGGCGAATTACCTCCACAAACGTTGCAATATTGTCCTTATCAGCCCTCGTCACGGGCTTATCGTTGCGTTTGCGCTACGTTATGTCAATCCAATGCGGTCGAGCGAGCTCGGCTCCTCGTTCGTTCGCAGTCAGGGTGCGTTAGCCGGCTCCACGGCAGATGGCTCGCCATCTTGGAGGTAACCGAGGGCTTTGAGCTGCGCTTTCAGTGCAGCGTCTAACCCTGGATCGATCGTTGGCCGTGAAGCGTATGCTTCATCGAGGGCGCGGCAATGCTCGAGCAGCAAGGGAGCCTCCAGGTCGTCGTCCGCCTGCAGCGGCTCCACTTCTTCCGGGTCCGCGCCCAAGTCGAAGCGCATGACCCGCCCGCGATCGGCGACGAGCTTGGTGCCGCCGTTCCAAAGCGCAGCCAACCCGGAAGAGCACGGCGGACCTGCGTTCGCTGGCGCCCCCTTGCTTCGAAAAGCACTCGCGAACGAGGGCGGCAACGGATCAGGCAAGACCCCGTCCCGCAGCAGCGAATGGACGACGATCGAGGGCACTTCGTTCGGAAGAACCAGCTCACCTTCGGTGCTGAAGTAGAGCAACGGCACTCGTGTGACCGGCTCGTACAAATACTCCCGGCCGTGTTCGATCATCTGGTGTTCGCCGAGATACTCGCCGTGATCCGAGGTGATGACCAAGCGGTAGCTCTGATCGAGCCAGCCCTTGCTCCGAAATACGTCGAGGATCAGTCCCAACGATCGGTCTGCTCGCAAGATCGAATAGTCATACACGTCTGACAGGTGAGCTAACCATCGCTCTGCTTCCTCCCCGCGCATCTCTCCAGATTCAAACCGCCTTCGACCCGGATTCACTTCCAACTCGCTTCGTGGAGGCAGAAAAGCCACCCCCTCCGGCACCGCGCCCCAGGGGGAGTGGGCATCCGCAATGTTGATGAACGCGAACAGCGGTCGGCTTGGGTCCAACGGCTCGACTCTCATTAGCCCCTTCAGGCGTTCGGCCAGCCGATGGTCGCGCATCATCCGGTATGTTCTCCCGATGGCTACGTGGTCGAACCCGCGGGTCAGGCCTATGCGCTCGGCTACCACTGGATTGCCAGACAGAAACAGCGTCTGATAACCGCGCGCCGACATCTCCTCTGCAAGGGTCGGCAGCTGAGGGCCGAGGGGAGTAACGCCTCCCCACCTCATCGACTGCGATCTGCCCCCAACCCCGGCTGCATGTTTGTCCAAGCCGACGCCAGTGAAGAAGCTGGCATGGCTTGGCAGGGTCCAGCTGGAAGGCGAGTGGGAGTTACATACATAGCTCGCACCTGCGTCGACAAGCTCCTCGAGGTTCGGCGTTGTCGGGTGCTTGTAGCCGCACAACGACGTTCGATCGGCACGCACGGTGTCCATCACCACGAAGAGCACGACTGGCGCATTCCGCCGCTCACCGGCAAAAGGGCCCCAACGACTGATCTTCATCATCGCGAGCATGATCGATGCGAGCAGCGCCAAGCCGACGAGGAGCAAAAGCTTGCGAGTGCCCGTCACTCCTCGTTCCCTTGCCGCAGAATGTCGTCCGTCCTCATCACTCTATCCCAGTCTACACCGCAGGGTCCGCATAATGGGTAGCGAAACCGCCCAGAACGACAGACCCAAGAGCACCATGAAGACCGGTTTTGCTTTGGCCGCGCTCATCGCCACTGAACAATAGGAAAGATTGGCTACTCGTCGAGCCAAGGTCCGCAAAGCGGGTAGCGGTCTGCCCAATGGTGGCGAACGTAGTCGAAGAGGGGCTTGTGTTGCCTCGCCTTCGTGGTGAAGGCCCGGACGAGTGGGCAGGGGTTGTTCGGTTCGAGGGAGGCCGGCAACTCGATGAACCGTTCGGGCGTGGGCAAGGTTTGGATTGCTCGGAGAACCTCCCATTGAACCGGCTCGGGATATCGATCGATTAGATAGGTATAGATGAGGCGATGGTACGCGCCGCGGTCCAGGTCGCCCGATTTGAAATAGGTGTTCGAGACGTTGCGATGGTGGAGGGCGGCTCGAGGTTCGACCCCAACTGCGTAGATCCAGAGAGCGTTCTCATCTGTCCATGCACGTCGCGACGGATAACTGCTGATCAAAAAGACGAGACCGCACACGGCGACGACACCAACACGCGCCGCCGGCCTGTGAATGATGCGCAGGATGACCATCGAGGCGAGCATCGAGATCCCGAGGATCGACGGATAGAGAAGTCGCTCCGCGAGATCGGTGATCAAGCGGATGAACCAATGCGATTGAAGCAGCGCTGGGGCATACAAGAACGAGAGCGCGGCGACCCATTCTAGGCGGCGGCGCTTGATGGCCCACACGCCGGCAGCCAAACCGAACAGCAAGAGGGCCCCGCCTACAGTCGCGTAGAGCGCGAGCACATCCGCCTGGAGCTCCACCGCCGCAAATCCGTGATTGGGCACGAGCGGTCGCGGCCACACGGTCATGACGAGAGCGCGTCCGACGTTGTAGAGACCCAGCAGGAGCCGCGTCGTGCCGTGCGCCTGGTACGCAAGGTTGCTCGTGATCATCGAGATGCCCACGGCTCGCGGCAGCGCGAGCTGGAAGGCAATCACGGCGATGCCCACAGCGGCGACGGGCAAGACCGCAAGCGAACGCATTCGTGCGCCGCCAGGTCGGAGAAGGAACAACAGCGCGGCAAGCGGCGTAAAAATCACAGCCGACTCTTTGACCAGAGCGGCGAGCACGAAGGTGAGCGCGCAGAGCACGCCGGCCCGCAGTGTTTGTGGGCCGAGCGCGACCGTACAGGCGACGAGCACCAAAGCGAACGAGAGCAAATCGGCTTGCGCGACGATCGCACTGACCGCCTCCGTGTTGAGGGGGTGGAGCGCGAACAGAGCCCCGACGGTGGCTGCCCAGCCTCTCGATGGCTCGAGGCGAACCACGAAGCGCATGCACATGGCGACAGCCAACACGTGCAGCAGGACGCTCAGCAGACGAAAAGGCAGCGGCTCATTGGGAAACCACGTCCACAACTGAGCCCACAACATCGGCATCACGGGTCGCCACGTGGTGAAGCCATGACTCGCTGGTCGTCCCCAGAAGTCACGAATAAACGCCTCCCATACGGGCACTTGCCCGTTGACTACGGGGTTCTTGAGCAGGGCCGAGGGGTCGTCATACACGAACCCACCATCGAGCACGAGCGCGCCAACGACCGCGGCTAGAACGAGGGGGCCGGCGCGGAGTAGCAGCGCGGTGAGCGTCGAAACGTCGTCGTGGACCTCACCCTCGGACATCGGCGTTCATAACCTCCACGACCGGTGGCTCACGCTCTACGACGAAGAGCGCGATGCTGGCGGCAACTGCGAGCAATACCAGCACGGCGAGTAGCCACTTCGTGAGTCGAC
>CAZHPJ010000285.1:0-3077 GCA_964534585.1 uncultured Sandaracinaceae bacterium
GGATGTGACGGCCTTACCGTCGGTGCTCACCTTGAGCTTGCTTGCGTTGTCCGGATCCGCAACGCGCTTGATGGTCACGAGGATCTTCACACTTCCTCCTCCAATTGAAGAGCCATTCAGGCTGACAAATGCTGGAAATCGCAGGCGATCTAGGAGCGTTTTGCAAGTCTGTCAAGGAGCGGAGCCCAGCCTTGGGCCGTAAAGGGCTCCCGGCGGCTGTGCTAGAAGCGCCCGATGGGCGAGGAGACGAGAGCCACCCGCTTTGCGCTGGTCACTGGCGGTAGCAGCGGCATCGGGCTCGAGACAGCGCGCGGCCTGACCGCTCACTTCGATGTGGTTGGGATTGTTGGTCGGAACGCGGAGCGTCTCGCGGAAGCCGCTGGGAACCTCGATTCGGGCGATGCGCGCATAGAAACCTTCCAGGCGGATTTCTCCTCGTTGGCGGAGGTGCGCCAGCTCGGCGAAGACATCAGGACGAGATTCGACTCGCTCGACGTCTTGGTTAACAACGCAGGAGTTTGGCACAAGGATCGCACGCTGAGCAAAGACGGATACGAAGAGACGTTTGCGGTCAATCATCTCGCTCATTTCTTGCTGACCAACGAGCTCAAAGATTTGCTGGTTGCCGCTGAAGCCGCCCGCGTGGTGAATGTTTCATCGTCCATGCATGCGCGCCCCAAGTCGATGAACTGGGACGACCTCATGTTCGAGCAACGCTGGAAAGGGTTCTGGGTCTACAGCCATTCCAAGCTGGCGAACGTTCTTTTTTCGAACGAGCTCGCTCGCCGATGGAAGGATTTCGGCATCGCATCCAACGCCTTGAATCCTGGCAACGTTCGCAGCCGCATCACACGGAACAACGCGTTCCTCAATGCGCTCCACCGTTCACCCGTCGCGCGCCTGTTCATCATGTCTGAAGCTGAAGGCGCCCTCACGCCCATCTATGTGGCGACCGCCCCGGAGCTCGAGGGCGTGACCGGGCGCTACTTCGACAAGGTGCGGGAGGCCAAGCCCAGTAAGGTGTCCGCAGACGAAGAAGCAGCGCGGCGCCTTTGGGAGCTGAGCCAAGAGCTCGTCGACGCCGTCTAGCCTGCGTCCCTAGGAGGGAAGCGCGCGCTGAACCGTTCGGCGAGGGCGGTGATGGTGAGGGACGGGTTCACGCCGACGTTGGCTGGAATGGCCGAAGCGTCGGTTATGAACAGCCCCGGGTGGCCGAAGACCTGATGATCGATGTCGATCACACCTGTTTCCGGCCCTGCCGCGATCGCGCAGCCCCCGAGGATGTGTGCGGTGACCGATGCGTTTCCGATGCTTTCGAGAACATTGTTGAGAGGAGTGCCGCCGATGTGTTCGGCTAGCTTCCGTGCCGCTTCGTTGGCTTCGGGGATGTAGGTTGGCGTACTCCCGCCTGGCCCGGCGCACGAGTGCAGCCGCGGCCTGAACGGCCAAATAGTCCGGCGGCCACGCCGGAACGCGATTTGGCTGTCGAGGTTCTGCATGACGGTCAGCACCGTGATGCGCTTGTGCCAGTTGCGCGCGAATAGCGCGCGGAGCGTCCGTATGGGATGCAACACAGCGGCCATGACGGTGCGTAGTGCTCGGCTCCATGCCTTGGTGCCGTCGGTGAGAGGGCCCATGTACCAACGCATGAAGTCGTAGCCAGGCGGGAAGCGGTTCTGGGTGATGTGCGTGTGCGCGTTGGCGTAGAAGTGCGACGAGATCGCGGTGCCGTGCGAGAGGTCGTCGTCCGGGTTCGGCGAAATCACAGCAACGATCGCTTCGCTGTTCGTTCGGACGACGTCGCCCAGCGCGGATGAAATCGCAGGCAGCGTTTGGAGCTCGTCCCGGCACCTGAACAAGAGGTCCAACGTTCCGACGACGCCCGCGGCAACGATCACGCGTTGGGCGCGGATGGGTTGATGCCTCTGCTCCGAGTGCAGCGGGTTCACCGTTTGCACTTCGTAGCCACCGCCCTCGAGCGGACGGATGGAGAGCGCCTTTCGTTCCGGGAGAATCTTTGCCCCGAGCTCTTCCGCCAAATAGAGATAGTTCTTGTCGAGACTGTTCTTCGAGCCGTCGCTACAGCCGGTCAGGCAGCCTCCGCAGCGCGTGCAGCCCGTCCGCTCGGGCCCTGCGCCGTCGAAGAACGGATCGGGTTCCGCCTTCCCCGCTCGGCCAAAGTAGATCCCTTGAGGCACCGGACCGAACGTGTCGCCGGCGCCCATCGCTTCGGCGGTCGATTGTAGCCAGTCATCCATTTTTCCGTGATCCGGGTTGAGTGTCCGGCCAAGCATTGCCTCCGCAGTGTCGAAATGCGTTCCGAGCTCTTCCTTCCAGTCGATACCGAGGCCGTTCCAGGCGCGGTCTTTGAAGAACACGTCGCCCGGCCTGAGCAACACTGCCGCATACACCAGGCTTCCCCCACCGACGCCTACGCCGCCAACGATGCCGACGTGCTTGAAGAAGTGCTGCACGAAGAACCCGCGAAAACCGATCTGCGGAATCCAGAACAGCTTGCGTAGGCTTCGATCGGCCGCAAGCATGTCGTCGGGCGACACCCTCCGACCCTGCTCGAGAACCGCCACACGGTAGCCTTTCTCGCTCAGGCGAAGTGCGGGCACGCTACCGCCGAAGCCACTACCGATGATGATGATGTCGTAGTCCATCAATCGTCGAAAGGGTTCATTGTCACCGCTTTCGAAGGCCTTCGAGAAATAGGCTGGAGCAGTGTGTGGCTGCTTTTCGCAGCGCCGGGGGGTCGCCTTCTCCCAACGCCCACGTCAGCAGAATCGCGTCGAGTGCGCCGAAGAGACTACGCGCCACCACTCGCGGGTTGAGGTCTCGCCGAAACACGCCCTCCTCTTGCCCTTCCCGGACGACTCCGGCGATCACCTCGATGTATTGCATGAACAAGGGCGCTGCGTACTGCTTCAGGAGGCGGGAAGACTGCCGCAGGTTCACAGTGATCACTTCAGCCAAGTCGCGTTGCTCCTCGAGCAAGCCCAGCTGCAGCTCGACGATGCGGGTGATGCGGTTTTCGAAAGGCTCGTCCGATTCGCTGACTTCCCGAAGAATGG
>CAZHPJ010000285.1:3177-4360 GCA_964534585.1 uncultured Sandaracinaceae bacterium
CGGGTGATGCGGTTTTCGAAAGGCTCGTCCGATTCGCTGACTTCCCGAAGAATGGTCAGGAGTCGGTTGATCCCCTCCTCGAAAATCGTGATCAGGACATCGTCCTTGTTCTTGAAATAGAGGTAGATCGTGCCGTCCGCGACACCGGCTGCCTTGGCGATTTCACTCACCCGGGTCGCGTAGAAGCCGTTCTTGGCGAAGACCTTGATCGCGGCTTTGAGGATCCGGTCGCGCTTGTCGGGCGCCGAGGTCTTGCGCTTGCTGACTGTTGAATGAACCGCCATTCAGTTTGCGGTATCACACCCGCGGGCTCTCCGTCAAACCAGGCTAGGCGGGTGGTTCTTCCCCTCGTGAGAGTCGGGCGATGTTCTCCGCATGCCGGACGACAACGATGAACCACAGGCCCAGGGTGAGCAGAATCGGCCACTGGCGTCCATCGAACCCCATCGCCAAGGCAGTGGCCAGGGTTGCAGCGGACAGTGACGCCACGCTTGCCCGTCGGCTCAGCTTCTTTACGACCACGAAGGTGACGAGCGTGGCGCCGCCGATCGGGGGAAGGGCGGCAAGCAAGACACCCGCCGCCGTTGCCGCTCCTTTACCACCACGAAAGCCATGCCAAATCGGAAAGACGTGCCCGAGCACCGCAGCGATGCCAACCGCAGTAGTCCAGTCCCAGGGGAGGTCGAACACCCAGACCGCCAGAGCCACCGGCACGAAGCCCTTGAGCAGGTCGAGGAGCATGACCTTGCGCCCTGTGCCTTTTCCGAGCGCTCGACCGACATTCGTCGCCCCGATGTTGCCGCTTCCGATGCTTCGCAGATCGATGTCGTGTCGGGAGGCCAGTACGAGACCAAACGAGATAGAGCCTACGAGGTATGCAGCCAGGGTGAGGGCAGGACCAAGCACTGCGGAATCATAGCGCTTTGACAGCAGGTGGGTCTGGTAAGTTTCTTGCCCAGCCCGGCGGCTCCCCATAGCTTCGACTTACGATGTTGTTGGGTGTGCATCGTGAGACTCTGGTTCCGGTCGCGCTCTACGCGGAGCTGGTCGCCGACGATGAGGTCCTGCCTGCGTTCGTGACCAGCATCAGCGAGCACGGCTTGGTCCTCGACTCGCTTGCGATCTTGGGCAACCGCCGCAGCGATCGACTACAGGTTCAACTCACCCTCCCGGGCGAGCCCGA
>CAZHPJ010000286.1:0-4347 GCA_964534585.1 uncultured Sandaracinaceae bacterium
GCGACGAACGCATCGAGCACCGCGAGCGCGCGTTTCGTCGCGCCGCGGCGATCAGAGTCTAGTGATTGCCACGCGCTGTCAGCGAGCTCCATGAGGGTGGCTTCCGGTTGCGAGACATCCCTGGCGAATCCGCCCGGCCTGTTCAGCCATGCCAAGGGTATGTCCGTCTCGCCGATACGAACGTCCGCAACGACGTCGTCGTAGCCGTCAGCATCGCGATCCTCGACACGCAGCTCGAGCGCGATCGCTGCGGTCGAACGCTCGTTCGGAGGCAAGACGGTGATCCGCTCGCGCACGCGTGGCTGCGCTTCGATGGTAAGGAGCCAGAAGTTCGTCCGCTTTCCAGACTCGCAGCTGTGCTCGACGCGCACGCCGACCAGCGAATCAGAGAGCTGTCGGATCTCCGCAGTCGGTTCGGTGCAGTGGCTCGGCACGAGGAACGAATCGATCTTGTGTGCGGCCACGCTCAGCCCGCGTGGGTATGCGGCCTGGAGCCGGACTTCTTGCGGATCGGCCGATACGACCAGCGCGTCGATCGGCTCATTGCCGTCCAGATCCAGCTGGAGCGCCGCCAGTGCGTAACCTGCCTGCAAGACGAGAGTCGAGTCCGCGACCTGGACCTCGACCCGGCCGGGCTCGAAGGTCTCTCCGACCGGCAGCTCGGCTTCTCCCTCATCGGTTTCCGCCGCCGGCTCGGTCGAAGGTGTTCCTGCGTCTTGCAGGCCGAACGGAACCTGCTTGCGGCTCGAGCATCCCCCCAAAAGTCCTCCAACTAGAAGCCCTCCAACGAGACACATGACTAGCGCGGCAGCCCAGTGCTGCGATCGGCACACGTTCATGCGAGTGGGTTAGCACGGGCCCGGGCAGGGAGCCTGAAAAGCGTCAGTTGGGTCCAGGTACGCAAATCGCGTCATCTTCGTCGATGGGACACGGGGTGAGGCCGGCTCCGCACAGGCCCTCAGCGCCTAGACAGCGGAAACCCGATTGGCAATCCTCGTCCAAGTCACATGGCTCGAAACAGACGGAGGTGTCGTCGATGCCTCCGGCGACGCTCGAAGGGTAGCAGCTACCGAAACGCCCGACCAAGGCCCTCGGGCAATCGGGCGAAGTTGTGCCTCGTGCCTCGCAGGCGACAGTGCAGATCGCGTTGCTATGAGTGAAGCCGGCGAAGTCTACGCTGAGCTCCTCGCACAGAGTTGCGGTCTCGATGCAATCATCGACCGTGTAGCAAGCGTCGTAGACCGCCAACAAGTAGTCGGGCTGGCTCGAGGTCCCACTCGAGCAGCCTAACAGCGCCGAAAGCATCGGTATCGTAAGGATCGGCATGAGGGAGCAACGAAGCATCGCGTCAGTTTAGCCAGCGCGGTTCATCCGCGCGACCTCCCTGAACCACGTCGAAGTCGCGCTTCTTCTTGCGCCGCTTGGACGGACGGCGCCTTTTGGGTGGTCGTCGCAACCACTCGATGAAGCCGATACCGCCGCCGATGGCGCCAATGTCGCCCGCAAGTGATACGGCATCGCCCGAGGTGATGAACATCAAGGCACTAAGTGCCAGCACGAGATAGATGATGTGCACCGGCTTCATGTCGATGACACCGAAGAAGCTCATCCGGCCTTGGCCGCGGTACGACCATGCAAAGGCCGCGATCGACCCCAAGAGGATCGCCTGCGCGCCGTACAACGCGGAAGGACTCGCGACGAGCAGTCCGACGATGAGTGCCAAGACCGCGGACGACAACGCAGCGAAAACGCAGAGCTGAATCGTGCGCTTCTCTCCGAACCGCTGCTCGAATGGCGCGAGCATCAACCACAGAAACACGAGCGTGATCAGCATGGAGAATACGGCCTGTGGACCGGTCGGAAAGGCCACTACGTGGGTTCCGAGCTGCCAAATCGTGTGCACTCCGAGCCTCGCAGTGTTGAGCGCGAGAAACTCGAAGATCGGCACGCCCGCCCAATTCTGAAGGATGATCTGCAGGATCCAGGCGCCGAAGAGCGCGATCAGCAGCTTTTTCACGAACGGGGTCAGTGGGGGAAAGCGAAACACAGTCTTTGTCTAGTTATCGTGGGGCAGATACGCAAGGGATCAAGGTTGCGGGCACTTCACGCCGCCATCCGCGGTTCGGAAATTCACTGTGCCAACATCCAAGAGCAGCTGGGTGCCGCCGTCGATCGGCGTGATCTGGGTCGTTTCGATTGGTGAGCAGTCGACGACGAACTTGAGCTCGGTGGTCGAGCGCCATCGTGATTTGTACTGGTCGCTGGGTGGTCTCTCGAGAATCTCGCCGGTTCCGCCGCATCGATTTCGTGTCACGAGCATGGTGTCGAGGTACGCTCCACCGTCGATGATCACCGCATTGGAGTCGGTCTTCGCATCGCACTTGAGGAGAAACTCAGGAGCAGCCCAGAATTCCAGCTCCGGCTCGTCGATGATGGTGAGCTCGACCAACGCGATGTTGCCGCAGGTTTCCGCGGTCGGGTTCTGTCCATCCACGAGCCATCGGCCTCGGACCTGCACATCGCATCCGGAAGGATTGAAGCGCACGTCGTCGACACAGCCAGCCAGTAGCGCGCCACCCATCAGCGCCAACACGAGCACGAGCTTTGAGACCCTCATCTGCCAGTAGCCTATCGCGCACGAAAATGCAGTCAATTCGAGAGTTGACACCGTAGTTTCCATGCTTACTTTACTTCAGTCGTCGGAAGATGGCCGAGGCGCGATGGTGGCGCTGCGGTTCGCTCCGACCACTACCGGGCCTGCGCATGCAGGTCGACGGAGGACTACATCATGTTGGTTCGTTGGGATCCATTCGAAGAGATGAACCGCCTCCATGACCATTTCTTGAGTGGCAGGGGGCTTGCAAAGCAGGCATTTCAAGTCGCAGTCGACATTCGCGAAGAGGACGATGCGTTTCTCGTCGATGTAGATGTGCCAGGCTTAGCTGCGGAGGACGTCAACGTCGACGTCGAAAAAAACGTTCTGACCATCCGTGGTGAACGCAAGGTCGAAAAAGAGGAAAACGAAGGCACCTATCGTCGTGTCGAACGTCAGTACGGCAGCTTCTCTCGCTCGTTCACCCTTCCTGAAACGGTCGACGCGGATGACATCAGCGCGGACCTGAAGGATGGCGTGCTCGCGTTGCGGCTTCCCAAGAAGGACGCTCCGACGCCGCGCAGCATTGCGGTCAAGGCAGCGAAGTAAGTAGGCGGCCCATCGTGACGGCTCCGCCCACCGACGCGGGGCCATCTACGATTCGGGCACGGCCGATGACACCGTCGTCAGCTGAAGACTTCGTCGACCAGCAGCTGTTGCTCGAGCTTGTGTGACGCGCCGGAGCCGGTGGCAGGGCTGGCGCTTTCTGGCCTGGCGATGCAGCGCAGCGGCTGTTCGTTGCCGAGGATTTCCGGAAGCCGCGCGCGCATGAAGTACCAAGCGCCCATGTTCCACGGTTCCTCTTGCACCCAAACCAAGTCGATGTCCTTGGGATACGGGGCAAGGCGTGCTTGGAGCTCGCTCGCTCGAAGCGGGTAGAGTTGCTCGATGCGCAGAACCCCCACGTCGTCGATGCCGCTCCGCTCCCGGTGCTCGAGGAGGTCGTAGTAGATCTTCCCGGTGCAAAGCACGAGGCGTCGTGCCTTGCCGCAGTCGATGCCGGGATCGTCTGGGATGATTCGTTGGAACGCGCCCTCGGCGAGCTCGTCCATCGTGCTGATCGCGCGGCGGTGTCGCAGCAGGCTCTTCGGGCTCATGATGATCAGCGGTTTGCGCCAAGGACGCAGCACCTGACGCCGCAGGCAATGGAACAGCTGGGCGGGTGTCGTGAGGTTGACGACCTGCATGTTGTCTTCCGCGCAGAGAAGCAGGAAACGCTCGAGCCTTGCGCTCGAGTGTTCGGGGCCTTGGCCCTCCATACCGTGAGGCAGCAGGAGCACCAACCCGCTCAAGCGCTGCCACTTGTCCTCGGACGACGATATGAACTGGTCGATGATCACCTGCGCGGCGTTCACGAAGTCGCCGAACTGCGCTTCCCAACAGACGAGCGCATCTGGCGAATCGAGCGAGTAGCCCCACTCGAAGCCGAGGACGCCGGCCTCGGAAAGCGAGCTATCGTAGATTTCCAGATGCGCTTGGTCGGGGCTGAGGTGGCCGAGCCGGGTGTACCGGCGGCCGGTTTTCGAGTCGAAGATGACCGCGTGGCGGTGGCTGAACGTGCCACGCCGCACATCCTGGCCAGTCAGCCTGCACCGGACACCTCCGATCAGGAGGCTCGCGAAGGCAAGATTCTCGGCAGTGCCCCAGTCGACGCCTTTCCCGGTCTTCCTGACCTTGCGTTGCTTGTCGAGGAC
>CAZHPJ010000287.1:0-4336 GCA_964534585.1 uncultured Sandaracinaceae bacterium
GTGTCGTCGTGCACCTCGGACAGGAGCCCGCATGGCGGTGAAGGCGCCAAGGGCGCGGCGCCAACGCGCGCGCGCTCGACACTGACCATCAAGGGTTCGGACACGATGGTGATTCTCGCCCAGAACTGGGCGGAGGCCTTCATGAAAGCGAACCCAGGCAAGGTGCTCCAGGTTTCCGGCGGTGGCTCGGGCACCGGGATCGCTGCGTTGATCAACGGCACCGCGGACCTGGCCGACGCGAGCCGACCGATCAAGGACAAGGAAAGAAAGCAACTCGCCAAGCGCCGTAACGCGGAGGCGCAGGAGTTCCGCGTCGCATTGGACTCCCTCGCTGTCTATGTCCCGGCGACGAATGAGATCGAATCGCTCACGATTCCGCAGCTCAAGAAGATCTTCCGGGGCAAGACGACGAACTGGAAGGACGTCGGAGGCGAGGACCGGGCCATCATCCTCTACAGCCGCGAAAACAACTCGGGCACATACGCCTACTTCAAAGAGCACGTCCTCGACAACGAAGACTTCGCAGCTACGGCACAAACCCTGCCGGGCACCGCCGCGGTCATCAACGCGGTGAGCAAGGACCCGGGTGGCATCGGCTATGGTGGTATCGCCTACGCCGAAGGCGTCCGCACCGTCAAAGTCGCCCCGGCCGGCGGCGATCCCATCGAGCCCACCATGGAGAACGCCACGAGCGGCAAGTACCCGCTGTCCCGCTTTCTCAACATCTACAGCGCCGGGGAACCCTCTGGCATTGCCAGGGAGTACTTGGACTTCGTGCTCTCGGCCAAAGGCCAGGACATCGTCGAGGGGGTCGGGTACTACCCGCTCCCCAAGGAAGCCACCGCGGCCGCCGAGTGACCGAGCGAGCGCTCGACGCTGCTGAACGAGCCCACGCCCCGAACACCCGGCGGCGCATCACCCTCCGTCCGCGTCGGGCAAGAAGCAAGTTGGCGAGCTCGTTTCACACGCCGCTGTGGCATCGCGTGGCCGAACGCATGATCGCCGTGTTCGCGCTTACCGCGATCGCTGCGATCGCGCTCATCTTCATCTTCATCGCCCGCGAGGCGATCCCGATGTTCTGGGAGGCAGAGTTCGCCGAAGAGGTCGAGATCAGAGATCTCTTCATTGCGAAGGAATGGAAGGGCTACGACGAGCCGGTCTTCATTTGGCAACCGGTCGGCGAGCCCGCGAAGTTCAACGTGGTGCCGCTCTTCGTCGGCTCGCTCAAGGTCACCCTGCTCGCGATGCTCATGAGCGTTCCGCTCGGTATCGGCTGCGCAATGTTCATCGCGCTCTACGCACCGAGGGCCGTTCGCGAAGTCGTCAAACCCGCGATTGAGCTCTTGGCGGGCATCCCATCCGTCGTGCTGGGCTTCTTCGCCCTGATGGTGCTCGCATCCTGGGCACAGGCGACTTTTGGCTTTCACTTTAGGTTGAACGCGGTGGTGGCCGCGATCGGTTTGGCGCTGACGATCGTTCCGGTCATTTTCACGATTGCAGAAGACGCGATCCAAAGCGTGCCACAGACCTTGACGGAGGCGGCCTTGGCGCTCGGTGCGCGCAAGTACCAAGTCGCGCTCCGGGTCGTGCCCCCTACCGCATTGCCGGGCATCGCCGCGGGCGTGGTCCTGGGTTTCGGCCGCGCGATCGGTGAAACGATGATCGTGCTGATGGCCTCGGGAAACGCCGCCATCGTAGAGTTGTTCGACTTCACCACCAGCGTACGAACCGTCACCGCGACGATCGCCTCTGAGCTCGGAGAAGTCGCGCAGGGAGATCCGCATTGGCGTGTTCTCTTCTTGCTCGGCGTGATGCTGTTCGCTGTCACCTTCGTCCTCAACATCATCGGTGACTTGGCCATCCAACGCCTCCAGAAGAAATTGACCGCGGCGTAATGAGACACACCAAGAAAGACTGGTTGCTCGCCGGACTGACCGGACTCGCGCTCGCGGTGATCCTGTTGCTTCTGGCGGTCTTGCTCGGACAGATCATCTGGCACGGGGCCCCGGTCATCTCTGTGGAGTTTCTCACTGAGAAACCGGGCGCCAACATGATCAGCGGTGGGATCTGGCCGGCGATCTACGGCACGGTTTTCATGACCCTGCTGATGACGCTCGCGGGCGTGCCCGTAGGCATTGCGACCGCGATCTTCTTGAACGAATACGCATCCCCGCGCTCACGACTCGCAAAGCTAGTGCGGATCGCGGTCAACAACCTGGCCGGCGTTCCCTCGATCGTCTTTGGCCTGTTTGGTCTCGGGTTTTTCATCATTTTCGTCGGGGGAAGCATAGATTCGCTCCTGTACGACGACCCAAGGCCAGTCTGGGGAAAGCCCTCGATCCTCTGGGCATCTCTGACGCTCGCGGTGCTGACTTTGCCGGTGGTGATCGTCACGACAGAGGAAGCCCTGAGAACCGTCCCGCGCGAGATCCGCGACGCATCGCTGGCCCTCGGCGCAACGCGTTTCCAAACGGTCTACAAGATTATCCTCCCGAACGCGAAGGGTGGAATCCTCACCGGCGTGATCCTCGCCGTGAGCCGTGGCGCCGGCGAGGTTGCTCCAATCATCTTCTGTGGCGCAGCGAACTTCCTTCCGTATCTACCCACCGATGTCCGCGACATGTTCATGCACCTCGGCTACCACGTGTACGCGTTGGCCACGCAGTCGCCGAACGTCGATGCCGCGCGCCCGGTTCTTTTTGGCACAGTGCTCGTCTTGCTCATGCTGACGTTCTCGCTCAACCTGCTCGCAGTGATCATTCGCTCGCGCTCGCGAGCGGCACTCCGACCATGAGCGAATCCAAAGAAGCGGTTGCTGAAGCTCCCCCAAAGATGGAGACGCGAAACGTCAACGTCTTCTACGACAGCAACCAGGCCATCAAAGACGTCGATCTCGATATCGCCGATCGCAGCGTCACGGCACTCATCGGGCCGTCTGGCTGCGGCAAGAGCACCTACCTGCGCGCGCTCAACCGGATGAACGACACGATCGACAGTTGCCGTGTTGAGGGGCGCATTCTGCTCGACGGAGAGGACATCTACGGCCGGGGCGTCGACCCGGTGGAAGTCCGCCGCAGAGTCGGCATGGTGTTCCAGAAGTCGAACCCCTTCCCGAAGTCGGTCTTCGACAACGTGGCGTTCGGGCTCCGAATCGGGGGCTTGAAGGACAAGGACGTCATCGCTCAGCGCGTCGAGGAGTCCCTAAAAGGGGCGGCTCTATGGGATGAAGTCAAAGACCGCTTGCAGAGCTCGGCGCTCAGCTTGTCGGGCGGGCAACAGCAGCGCTTGTGCATCGCGCGATGCCTCGCGGTTTGGCCAGAGGTGATTCTAATGGACGAACCCGCCTCGGCACTCGACCCGATCGCGACCGCCAGGATTGAAGAGCTCATTCGCGAGCTGCGGGAGCAGTACACCATCGTGATCGTCACCCACTCCATGCAACAGGCCGCGCGAGTCAGCGATTCCACCGCGTTTTTCTACATGGGAGAACTCGTGGAGCACGACGAGACGGAGACCATGTTCACCCGCCCATCGAAAAAACGTACCGAAGAGTATATTTCGGGTAGGTTTGGATGATGTCGCGCTCGAGCCGACCGATGCGGGGTCACACCCATCAAGAATTCGAGGCGGAGCTTCGCAATTTGAAGGACCGGCTGCTCGCGATGGGCGGCCGATGCGAGCAGATGATAAGCACCGCACTTCGTGCGTTCGAAGACCGCGACGAGACCCTGGCCCGCGAGGTCATGGAAGCGGACCGCAGCATGGATGAAGACGAGGTCGTCGTCGACGAGCTGGCGGTGCGGATCCTGGCACTCCGCCAGCCGGTCGGCCGCGATCTTCGCTTTGCCGTGGCGGCGGTAAAGGCGTCGACAGACCTCGAGCGGATCGGGGACGAGGCGGTCAACATCGCCGAGCGCGCAATCGAAATGGAGATTGCGGACCAGCTCAGCCTCCCTGGCTCCAAGCTCCCGGAAATGGCGCAACGCGCCGGAGCGATGCTGCGGGACGCTCTCAACGCGTTCGTCGAGGAAGATGCGAGCAAAGCGCACGAGGTCTTCGAGCAGGATGATGCGGTCGATGCCCTCTACGGCGAGGTGATGAGACTCTGCCTCGACTACATGAAGGATCCGTCACGCATTGCCGACGGCATGCGGATTTGCAACTGCGCGAAGTACCTCGAGCGCATCGCGGACCATGCGACCAACATCGCCGAGATGGTGATCTTCATGGTCGAAGGCCGCGACGTCCGCCACGGCAACGTCTAGCGGCCCCATCAAGGGTACCCGACTGGCGGAAGCATCACCTCGGGCGAGGGGCATTCGAATAGGGTGCCGGT
>CAZHPJ010000288.1:0-4332 GCA_964534585.1 uncultured Sandaracinaceae bacterium
GCATCCTCGGTCTGTCCGAGGAGACGACAACGGGTGTTCATCGTCTCTACGACATGGAGCGCGAGGGCTCGCTCAAGTGCCCCGCCATCAACGTGAACGATTCGGTTACCAAGTCGAAATTCGACAACCTCTACGGTTGCCGCGAGTCGCTCGTCGACGGCATCAAACGGGCAACCGATGTGATGATCGCCGGCAAGGTGGTCGTCGTGGCCGGCTACGGCGATGTGGGCAAGGGCTGCGTGCAGGCGGTGGCCCGCGCGGGCGCGCGCGTTCTCGTCACCGAAATCGACCCGATTTGTGCGCTTCAGGCTTCGATGGAGGGGTACCAGGTCGTCACCATGGAAGAGGCGGCCCCGGTCGCCGACATCTTCGTCACGTCCACCGGCTGCTGTGATGTCGTCACGGGCGAGCACATGAAGCAGATGAAGAATGAAGCCATCCTCTGCAACATCGGGCACTTCGATTCCGAGATTCAGATGGCATGGCTGACCGATCCGGCCAACGGAGTCTCCGAAGAAGAGATCAAGCCGCAGGTCGACCACATCATCTTCCCGGACGGCAAGCGCATCATCGTGCTCGCGCGCGGGCGCCTCGTGAACCTCGGCTGCGCCACCGGCCATCCGAGCTTCGTGATGAGCAACTCGTTCAGCAATCAGGTGCTCGCTCAGCTGTCCCTGTGGATGGAGCGCGATCGCTACGAAGTGGGCAAGGTCTACGTGCTGTCGAAGGAGCTCGACGAGAAGGTCGCGCAACTCCACCTCGGCCAGCTCGGCGTCAAGCTCAGCAAGCTAACGCCCGCTCAGGCCAAATACCTCGGAATTCCGATCGAGGGGCCGTTCAAGCCGAGTTACTACCGCTACTAAAGCAACATGGTCTCGCTTCTCATCGAGACTTGGCGCTACTTCACGTCGCACGACGGGCGGTTGCTCTCGGGGGCAATCGCCTTCTATGCGTCTTTGGCGATCGCGCCGTTGGGCGTCGTTGCGCTGCTGATCGCATCGCTGGTCATGCCAGAAGCGGAGGCCCGTCAGGAGCTCATCGTGCAAGTCGGGGCTTTTCTGGGCCCCGACTTGGCGATGTTCCTGGTCGATGCGATCGTTCAGCTGGGTAACGAGGCGACAAGCTGGGCGGCACCGGTCATCGGGGGCGCTTTCATGCTGTACGTCTCCGCGCGCCTGTTCTCGATGCTGCGGCGCGCGCTCAATCAGATGTGGGGGATTCGGCCCAAGCTCATGGTCCACGCGAGTCGCGCCCAGATGCTTCAGCTTGCGAAGAGGAGGCTGCTCGCATTTGCGATGGTGCTGATTTTCGGCAGCTCCTTGATCGCCCTGGTGGTGCTTCACTCGGGCGCCGCGGCAGCGGCCAATCTCCTGGGGGATAGCCGCTACATGTTGACGGTGGCGGAGTCTGGTAGCGCGTTTGGGGTCTTGGTGCCGTTGATTGCCCTCGTCTACCGTTGGCTCCCCGACGCCATCATCGCGTGGCGGGACGTCTGGGTCGGGGCGGCCGTGACGTGCCTGTTCGTCCTCGGGGGCTCGTTCCTGATCGGCATTTACCTGGGTTACGCGAGCCCAGCTTCGATCTACGGAGCAGCCGGTTCGTTGATCGTCCTGCTTCTGTGGATCTACTACACCACGCAGATCTTCTTGATGGGCGCCGTGTTCACCCGAGCATGGGCCCGGCGTCATGGCAGGGCGATCGAGCCGCTCCCCTATGCGGACATCGTTGAAACCCGCGACTATTCCGCGAACGCCTCAGCCAGCGAGACGTAGCGAGGCGCCTGCGCCGGTGCTTCCGCGACGGTGCCATGCATGTGCTTGTCCAGGAAATCAAATAAAGCTCCCCACTGTTCGCGCGCCGCGGCGCGCCAGAGCAAGACGTTGAATCCGTGGATCTCGCCTCGAAAGACGTGGAGCTCGCATTCCGTGCCACGCTGCTCGAGCGCGTCACTGAGGCGAATGGTGTCCGCCAAAAGTGGGTCGGCCGTGCCCACCGTGGTGAAGAACGGCGGGAGGGGCCGGCTCCCTGGGACGGCCGGCTTTTCAAATAGGTGCAATGGACTGGCCAACGGAAACTGAAGAGCTCGTCTTACGCGTCGGCCTAGATACGAGTAGGCGGTGCCTCGAATCTCGCCCTTGATCCAGCTCGCCATGCGCCGGCTCTTGTCGGGGTTGCGCCAGAAACGCTGGACGTCGTGGAGGTCGAGCAGACCATACAAAGGTGCAACGCAGGTGATGCTCGCATTGCGCTCGAAGATGCTCTGCGTGAACGGTTCGGGTCTCGGATGTGTTGCGGCGTAGGTGAGAGCGGCGGTGAGATTCGCGCCTGCTGACTCTCCGATGATCGCCAGGCGATCGGTATCGGCCCCGTATTTGGCCCCGTTGTCGAGGACCCACTCGAGGGCCGCCATCGCATCTTTGAGGGGCTTCGGGTAGGTGTGCACCGGGCCGAGTCGGTAGTTGATGTTGAACACCTGGTAGCCTTGCGCTGCTAGAACGTAGGCCATGATCCGATGGGTGTCCTTCGACATCATCGAGAACGCCCCGCCGTGGATATAGACGATTGCCGGTAAGCGCCCAACCGCGTCCCGCGGCCTATAAATATCCAGCAGGTGGGAACGCTTGCGGGTATTCCGATACGGGACGTTGTGTTCGACGTGAACGCGGCGCCAACTTTGGATGACCCAGGGCAGCACGCCGTACCCAAGCCGCGAAAGGCGGTTTGCGGCCTTGTCCACACCGTTGCGAACCAACGGCATGAGCGAGTCACGGGCACGGGTCATAACATCCCATTATAGTGGATGATGTGGGCTACGAAAAGAAGCCGAGCTTCTTGAGTGCGCTCCCGTAGATGAGGCGAATCATACCGTCGATTTCCTCAACGGCTTTCGCTGTATGCGGGTACCATACACGTTCTTTCTTCGCGCCCCAGCGGTCGATGAGAATCGGCTGCTGATGAGTGTATCCGCGGAGGCCGCCGAGGCCGTTGACTTGCCCGACACCGCTGTCCTTCATGCCGCCGAATGGTGCCTCGGGCGCTCCGTATGCCATCGATGCGTCGTTGATCACGACCGAGCCGGTTTCGAGCCGCTTCGCGATCTCGATCCCCTTCTGGATGTTCTTCGTCCAAACGCTGCCGCTCAATCCGTAGTGCGAGTCATTGGCGAGACGAATCGCCTCTTCCTCGTCGGCTACGCGCATCACCGATACGATCGGGCCGAACGTTTCTTCTCGCATCAGCTCCATCGTGTGGTCGACGTTACGAACGAACGTTGGCTTGTAGAAAAGGCCATCGCTCGTGTCAGCCTCTCCGCCGACGACGACCTCCGCGCCTTTGGTTCTGGCGTCCTCAATGTGGCGCTCGATGATCGGCATCTGTCGATCCCAGAACACCGAGCCAACGTCGATATCGTCACCCGTGCCGTATCGGAGCGCGCGGACGATCTTCTCGATGCGTTCCTCGAGCTCGTCGGCGATACTTTCGACCACGTAAACCCGCTCGACGCCCATGCAAACGTGGCCGGAATTCAGCATTGAGTTGAAAACCGCACCACCCGCCGCGCGCTCGATGTCAGCGTCTTCGCATACGATCATCGCGTCTTTGCCGCCCAGCTCCAACGTGCAGGGAATGAGTTGCTCCGCGCATGCTATCGCGATCTTCTTTCCTGTTCGCACGCTTCCAGTAAACGAGATCTTCTGAACGCCCCCGTTGACGATCGCTGCGCCCGTTTCGCCATCACCGTGCAGCGTTTGCACGACACCTTCGGGCACGCCGGCTTCCCTCAGCAATCGGCTTGCCCAGTCACCAGAGTAGGGTGCCACCTCCGAAGGCTTCAAGATGACCGCGTTGCCTGCGAGCACGGCCTGCACGGTGGGGTTCAGCGCCAAAGAGAACGGACCGTTCCACGGTGTGATGATGCCCACCACGCCAAGTGGTCGGTAGTGCATCATCAGCTTCTTGTACGGGCGGAGATAACCGTGGAGCTTTCGCTTCTCGTCGGAGAGCTCCTTCACCGCGCGGCCACACCAAAAGTTGATGTAGTCGCAGCCTGGGAGGACCTCCATGATGAGCGACTCGAGGCGCGTCTTGCCCGTCTCGTCGACAATCGTCTTCACCACCTCGTCGCGCTTCTCGACGAGAACGTCGATTGCGCCGCGGACGATGCGCGCGCGCTCTGCAACCGGCACACGTGCCCACTCTTCTTGCGCGTCGCGTGCCTTTGCGATCGCGCTTTGCACATCTGCCTGGCTGTTGACGACGATCTCGCCAACCGACTCACGGGTCGCCGGGCTGCGGATCCCGAGCCGGCGACGCCCCTCGGACGTTGGGGAA
>CAZHPJ010000289.1:0-4319 GCA_964534585.1 uncultured Sandaracinaceae bacterium
ACACCACGACCGCTACCCGGTGCGCATCTCTTGCGAGCTCACTATCTCGGGGCAGACGCTGCACGCGGAGACGAAGAACCTGAGCACCGGCGGCGCCGCGATCCTATTCGCGCGGCCTCTTACCGTCGGAGAGGTCGTGACCGTCAGCTTCTTCTTGACGCAGGATGGAATCGAGGACCCGGATCGGTCGCCGTTCGAATGCGCCGCATCGATCCGCTGGGTCAAACCCGTCGGCGACCCCATGCACGAAGCCGGGTTGCAGTTTCTGTCACCCTCCGAACAGCAGCGTGAGCTGCTCAGCGATTTCCTGCAGCAGTCCGCATAGGACGATCAGACGATAGCGGGGGCCGACTGGCGACGGAGCGACGGTACCAGGGCGCGAGCTGCGATCGCGCAGACGCAACCGACCGCAAGGGCGCTCCACTGCGGGAAGAGCAAGCTGAGGTCGACGAATAGCCCGACTATGGCGAGCCCGAGGCCCAACCCCGAACACGTCACGGCTGCCTTTGGGCTCATGTCGAAGACCTGTGCGGCAAGCATGATCGCGGCCGCTTTGCCGACGAGTGCTGCGATGCCCGCAACCGAACCGGCCAACGGCCAGCCACCGAGGAACAGAACTGCCCCCAACACAGCCGCAGCTGCCGCATAGAGCGACGCAGGAAGAAGTGTGCGGGAGGTCACGGCGCCGAGCGCGTAGAGGTAGGCCCCGAACGCGAGGAAGGAAGCAGGAGACTGGAAGATGTACCAACGCAAGACTGGCGGGCTTTGCGCTGCGACGATGACTGGGATGCTCGCGGTCCGGGCGAGCAGCATGACCGTCAGCGTCGCAATCACAGCGAACGCGAAGCTGAACGCCCCCGCACGATGTCGGGCCGCCAGTGCGAATAGCGAAGCGAATGTGCCCAACCCCAAGATCCACATGGTCGTCCACTGGAGAGCGGAAACACAGAATAAGAGGGCGGCGAAGACCAGCACCAGACTCGCACGAGTCAGCCACACCGACAGCAAAACCTTCGAAGGCCGAGCACGCAGGCACAGCACAGCGGGAGAGAGCCAGCCGAGTAGCAGCCCCAGAAGCACGAAGAGCCCGAGCGCGATCGGGGCGACGGAATGCTTCGTGGTCTCATGCGGCCAACGGAGCGCATGAACCCCGCGAAGCCCGTCTCGGGCGACGAGCACGGTCGACTCATTCTTGCTCGGGTCGGGGACGAAGTCGCGCCCACTGTACAGGCTCATTCCGTCGAGCCCGACGATCGTGTCCTCCGGCTTTACGCCTTGAATCGCGGCGAGCCCGTCCGGGTCGACCGACACCACGCGAACACCCACGGTGCCGAGCTCCTCTCGCGAAAGCTCCAGGCCGAAGCTCTGGGCCCCCGCTGGGTCGCTCTGCTCCTCGCGCTCACCGTCAGCGCGTAGCTGGGCGGAGGTGTCGGGTAGAAAGTCGACTCGAACCCGCTCCGCTGAAAACACGTCGCGGTGGTTGTCGGCCGCGCGGAACCCAACTCTCAGTTCCCCGTCGACCGTGGCGCGGCCCCCGAGCGCGGCGATGAGCTCGCCCCCAACGGGAACCTCGATCAGCGACTCGGACTGCACGACGCCGACGAGGCGCGCATCCACGGTGCTCGCTGGCATCCCGGGGCGATAGACCGAGCCGCGAAGCGTGAGGTCCGGCGACCGCCCAAGCGGGAAGCCGCGACCATGAATCCGAAGCGTACCACCGGGCTCGATCTCCCGCGGCTCGATGGTGTCCACCTCGAGCAGTGCGAGGTCGTCATATCCACTGCACGCGGTGAGTACAACGACGAAGAAGACAGCGGCTCGCATCGCCTTTCCGTTTCGCCGGGGTACCGGGAAAGGTCAAGAAACCCGAGAGCACGTTTGCGTGGCGCACGTGGGGTGCTAAGCCGGGCTCCCTTTGGGGCCATAGCTCAGCTGGGAGAGCGTCGCACTGGCAGTGCGAAGGTCAGGGGTTCGATCCCCCTTGGCTCCACCCCGTAGAGGCGACGCTGCGCATCGCCCACGGGGCTACGCCCCTGGCCGTATCGACGTGAAGGCTATTTCTTCTTCGCGGGCTTCTTCTTCGGCTTCAGTTTTTTCGCTGTCTTGACGATCTTCTTTTTGAGGTCGGCAATCGCCTTGGTAGCTTTCTTCTTGCTGGCCTGCGTCTTAGCCTTGGTGATCTTCTTCTTGATCTGGGCGCGCCGCTTCGCTGCCTTCTTCTTCAAGGCTGCTGTTTGTTTCTTGGCGCCCTGCTTTGCCTTGGTGATCTTTTTCTTGATCTGGGCGCGCGTCTTCGCTGCCTTCTTCGGCGCTGCGCGCTTCTTGGCTGCCTTCTTCGGCGCCGCCCTCTTCACTGTCTTCTTGGACGCCGACTTCTTCGTCGCCCGCTTCTTGGTGGTCTTCTTGGTGGCCGCTTTCGCCATGTCATGCTCCGTTGTGAGTAAGCGCGCAGTATAGACAACCGAGGCGGTTTGCGAACAAGAAAATGACGCTCCTACGCGCCTGGCGAGCTCCCGGTCTCGTGCGGCATCCTATGCCTCGGGCTCTGGTAGTAGTGCATCGGAGAGTACTGTGAGAGGTTGGTCGCACGTGAAGTATAGAGCCCGGCGTACTGCTCGACCTGGCTGCCAAAGCTCGAGACCTCGTTGCCCGCCTTGAACACCGAGCCCCAAAAAGGATGAAAGGCTTGCTCCAGAACCTGGTGTAGAGCAGCACGTTCAGCGTCCAGGTCCTTGAGCTGCGCCCGCAACCGGTCGATCGAGCGCCTGTGGCGGACTCGCTTCGCGTCCCACGTTGCTCTGTTAGGGCCCGATTTATGCTCATGTAGCTTGCGTTCGACCTGCTTGAGGCGCGCCTGGTGCTCGCGGAGCTCGTCCTGCACAGCGTCTCGCATCTGCTCCAGCGAATCCGCGCGCTCGAAGCTGAGGGCGTGCTCACGCAGAACCCGGAGCTCGTCGTCCATCTCCTGGATGATCATCGCGGTGCGCCAGGTGGATTCCTTTTTGGCTTGCAGCACGTCGCCGTAGATGTGGTCGCCCACGTAGAGCACCTCATCACCCGCAACGCCCAAAGCCCGCTGGAGGTCGGCGATATTGCCCCCGGTATACACCCGGCCGCGCAAGAGAGCTCGGCTCTCCTCTGCTGCCTCGAGGTCGACGAATGGCGCTTTGTCTGTGAAAAAACGGGGTTTTTGGGAGGCGGTGCAGATGTAGTCGAAGTAGTTCTTCCAGCTCGGGTACTCATCGAGCCCGTCGTCCAACAGGTACGACATCATGGCCTCGGTGTACTCGGGGCCGGAGTTCGTCACGAGGAACAAACGCTTGCCGGCGCTTCGAAACTTGTGCAGCAGCAAACCGAGATCGGGATCGTGATCAACGTACCTGGGCAGGTCCGCGAGCACCACATCGAGGATTGAGCCGTCCTGATGAGAGATGTTGGCGCACTCTCGAATGTCGGAGAAGAGCTGCCCGTAGTCGAGCCCACCTCGGCGGGTCTCCAGATGCTCGACCGCCGCGGCGTACACCGCGACCTC
Organism: uncultured Sandaracinaceae bacterium; assembly: GCA_964534585.1. Classification (GTDB taxonomy): domain Bacteria; phylum Myxococcota_A; class Polyangia; order Polyangiales; family Houyiibacteriaceae; genus SG8-38. The sequence goes on from CAZHPJ010000289.1 coordinate 3,533, forward strand.
GGACAGGGAGTACAGGGTATCGACCCAGTGGTAGCGACCGGTGCCAGGACGAAGGCGCCGGGTGTGGTACGCACGGCGGCGCTCTTCCCGGGTAAGCCTGCGCAACCCGTGATACGCGGTCTTCACGTACCGGTGGCGATCCATCTTCAGCACGTTGCCCAGCTTTCGGTCGATCAGCAGTCCGCGGATCGGAAAGTCGGTCCGATACGTCATCGACAGGAGCTCTTCGGGATAGCCCCGGTCGACTAGCTTGCTGACGGTCACATCGATGCTGAGCCGATCCATCTCCGCTTGGCGATAGATCGCGAGCGTATAGTCCATGTCGAACCCGACGGCTTTGACTTGGTCGAGCCGCAGGTTGCGGTTGCAGTACACCCTCCGCCCGGCAGGTGGTGGAAAGACGCTCCCCGTGGGGGAGTCGAACTCGGGCGCCGGAAAACGCTCCTGCAACGAGTCGCTCAGTTGTCGGCGGGATAGACGCTGACGCGCTTGCCGGTTCGGCCGCGTCGCTCGAACGTCACTACCCCGTCAACTTTGGCCCAAAGTGTGTAGTCCTTGCCCACGCCCACGTTTGCACCGGGGTGGAACGACTGGCCTACCTGGCGAACCAAGATGCTGCCTGCGGGCACGGCCTGCCCACCGAAAACCTTGACGCCACGGTACTGCGGATTGCTGTCGCGACCGTTCTTTACCGATCCCTGCCCGGTCTTGTGTGCCATGGCGTTTTCCCCGTCAAACGTTGATCTTGGTAATCTTCACCATCGTATACTTCTGCCGGTGACCCCAC
>CAZHPJ010000290.1:0-4300 GCA_964534585.1 uncultured Sandaracinaceae bacterium
AGCTCTTGAATCGAGCGAAGGTCGGCCCCGGCGTCGAGCAGATGCGTGGCGCAGCTGTGCCGCATCGCGTGGGGATGAAGGTCGCCTCGCCCGGCCCCGAGCGTGCCGTAGCGCCGGACGATGTTTTGCACCTGCCGAACGCTCAGTCGGCGACCGTTTCGTGAAAGCCAGAGCGCATCCGGATCACCGTCCTTGGCCGTCGCGAGCAAGCTGCTACGCGCGGGCAGATACGCCCGAATCGCTTCGACGGCGGACTTGCCGAAAGGCACGATGCGCTCCTTGCCACCCTTACCGAGGACCCGTACCTCCGACTCCGTGAAGTCGCAATGATCGAGGTTCATGGAGGCGAGCTCGCCGACGCGCACGCCAGTCCCGTACAAGGTCTCCAGCAAGGCTTGGTCACGGGCCTGAAGGGACTTGGCGCGTTTTTCTTCCTTGGGAGGCGCGTCCATCACCCGAAACGCTTGATCCACAGTTAGGAAACGAGGCAACGACTGCCCGACCTTCGGAGAGCGTAAGCTGGATGCCGGATTCCGATCGATGACGTGGCGCTTCAAGAGGAATTTGAAGAACGAGCGAATGGCGCTCACTTTCTTTTTCATCGTGCTGGCCTGGTTCGAGCGAAACAGGCTCGACAGAAATCCCCGCAACGCCACGATGTCGAGCTCGCGTGCGTCCACCGGCAGCCCTTGGTCGCGCACATAGTCACCAAAGCTCCGCAAGTCGCGAATATAGGTTTCGACGGTGCGCGCCGAGCTTCTACGCTCATCCGCTAGGTATTGAGCGAAGGCGTCGATCTGCTGTTCGAGCGGATCCGTTGCGCTCATCGTTCGACTCTACCACGTCGGTCAGCCACGCCCCGAGATCCTGCAATGCGCGTTCGGACTGCGCGTCGCGGCGCGCACGCTTGTTCAGCCGTCGCCCCTCGATGGGCGGCACCATGCTGAACATCACGTTGGATGGCTGGAAATCGTCGTTCGGCGCTCGCAGATGCCCAATCATTCCACCGAGCATCGTCGTCGGTGGCGGAAACGAAAACTGGAGCCCCCGCGCTTCATGGGCCAGCTTGATCCCAAGCAGCATCCCGCACGCCGCACTCTCGACGTAGCCCTCGACGCCGCTGACCTGCCCAGCAAGATAGACGCCCGGCTGTGAAGCAAGCGCCAGATCGTCGTCGAGCACCTTGGGCGAGTCGACGAAGGTGTTGCGGTGCACGCTCCCGAGCCTTTCGAACTCGACGTGCTCTAGACCCGGAATCATGCGGAACACGCGCTTCTGCTCCGGCCACTTCATGCGCGTCTGGAAACCGACCATGTTGAACGCCGTGCCCGCTTCGTCCTCTTGGCGCAGTTGCACCACCGCGTGCGGCCACCGCCCGGTACGTGGATCGGTCAGCCCGACGGGCTTCATGCACCCGAACGACAAGGTCTTGTGGCCCCGGGACGCCAGGACCTCGATAGGAAGGCAGCCCTCGAAGTAACGCACCTTTTCGAACTCGCGCGGGGAGACTTTTTCCGCATCGAGAAGAGCCTGCACGAACGCGTCGTATTCTGCTTCGTTGAGGGGACAGTTCACGTAGGCGGCATCTCCACCCTTGTCGTAGCGCGAAGCTCGGAACGCGCGGTCGAAATCGATCGAATCGGCCGAAACGATCGGTGCAATCGCGTCGTAGTAAGCCAAATGCTCGGCGCCTACAGCCTCGGCGATGTCGTGCGCGAGGCCTCCCGACGTGAGCGGCCCTGTCGCAATCACGACCGGGCGATGCTCCGGAATCCGATCGACAACTTCATTAACTACTTCAATGAGTGGATGCCCTTCGACCCGGCGCGTAATTTCGGCGCTGAACTGCTCGCGGTCGACGGCAAACGCCCCGCCCGCCGGGACGCGGTAAAGCTCTCCCACCTCCATCACCAGCGAGCCGGCACGGCGCATCTCTTCTTTGAGAAGCCCGACCGCGTTGTGGACCGCGGCGCCACGGAACGAGTTGGAGCATACGAGCTCCGCCATTCGATCCGTATGCTGGGCCGGGGTGCGCGACGACGGCTTCTGCTCGAACAGGAGCACGGACACCCCGCGCTCGGCCAACTGCCATGCGCACTCGGTGCCGGCTAGACCCGCGCCGATAACGACCACCTCTGCCACGGCCGAACCTTACCCCGTGGCAGAGCCGGCCGCAGGGGGCGTCTCTCGTGACTCGCTCTCATCGAGCAGCTCGCCCGGATCGTATGAGCGCTCGAAATCGCACGTCTCGTTGGGGCACTCGAGCTTGGGGTTCTTCTTGCCTCCCTTGGGAATCAGAAAATCGGTGCCACATTTCGGGCATGCCTGGCCCACAGGCTTCTGCCACACGCGGAAATCGCAGGGCTCTTCGGAGCGATAGTTCGTGCAGCCGTAGAATGGACGGCCACGGCCCTTGGGCTTGATCGGGACGATGTCCCCCGTCTTGCACTTCGGGCACTTGTACCCGAGCGGCACGGCGCGTGTGTGCTTGCACTCCGGATAGCGGGAGCAACCGAGGAACCAGCCATTGCGGCCCCAGCGCTTGGTCATCTTCGCACCGCACTCGTGGCAGTCGTATTCTGTGAGCTCCGGTTCTTTCGGCTCTTCGATCTCGCCGTCGGGCCCGATGTTGAGGGTGTAGCGGCACTCCGGGTACTTCGTACAGCCGATGAATGGGCCATTGCGGCCCCAGCGTTTCACCAATGGGTCGCCGGACTCGGGACAGCTCTCGCCTATCTCGACGGGCTCAGGCCACCACTTCCCCTTCTGTTCGACCGCATGGGCGATTTGCGCCTGCAGACGCTCGTGGAAGGGCTGGAGCACGTCGAGACGCTTCGCTCGGGCCTCACCAACCGCGTCGAGGTCCTCCTCGAGCTTTCGCGTAAAGCCGATGTCGGCGAGGTCGAAGTTGTCCGCCACGAGCTTCTCGATCACGAGTGTCCCGAGGGGAGTGGGCACGAGCTTGTTGCCGTCCTTCTCGACGTACGATCGTTGCTCGACCTTGCTGATGATCTCGGCATAGGTGCTGGGGCGTCCGATGCCTTCCTCTTCCAGCTTCTTCACGAGGGCGGCCTCGGTGAAGAGCGGCGGTGGCTCGGTCTGCTTGTGGTGCGTCTCGGCGCCAGGCGGAATCACGAGGTGAAGCACTTCCCCTTCGTGGAGGTCAGGAAGACTGTCATCGTCGTCGGTTCTGTCTCCAGGGCCCGGCTCCTCGCCGGCAAGCGGCTCAGTGGCGGCCCCGTACACGGCACGCCAGCCGGGAACCTTGAGCACGCTGCCACTCGCGCGAAGCCCATAGGCACGGCTGCCGGCGGTCGCTTCGATCTCGACGCCCGTCTGGTCGAACACCGCCGGCGTCATCTGCGACGCGACAAAGCGATCCCATATCAGCTTGTAGAGCCGGCGCTGTGGGTCGGCGAGGTACTTGCTCACCGCTTCGGGCGGCAGGTCGAGACGCGTCGGACGAATCGCTTCGTGAGCGTCCTGCACGTTTTGATTCTTGGTCTTGAAGAAGTTGGGTTTCTCGGGAACCGAGTCCTTGCCGTACTTCTTGCCGATGTACTCTCGGCAATCATTCACGGCGTCCGGCGAAAGCCGCACGCTGTCCGTACGCATGTACGTGATGAGACCGCCGCCTTCCGCGTTCTTGCCCCGGCCGAGTGTGATGCCCTCGTAGGGTTGCTGCGCGATCCGCATGGCGCGCTTGGGCGGCATGCTCAAACGGTTCGCGGCGTCCTGTTGCAGCTTCGAGGTCGTGTAAGGAGCGGGGGCTTTCCGCGACGCCTTGCGCTTAGTGATGCCCTTGACCTCGTAGTTTGCCACCTTGAGGTCCGACACGTAGCGAGTCGCGTCCTTCTCGTTGAGAACCGCCGACCGTGAGCCGACCTTGTCGAGCTTCTTCCCATCGATGCTCTGGAGCGCCGCCATGAACGAGTGGGGCTTGTCGCCTTTGAGGCGCGCATCGACCAGCCAGTATTCGACCGGGACGAACGCATCGCGCTCATGCTGGCGGTCGACGATGATGCGAAGGGCTGGAGTCTGCACGCGCCCCGCCGAAAGCCCAAACGCAAGCTTCTTCCACAACAGACTCGAGAGCGGATAGCCACCAATGCGATCGAGCACGCGACGGGTGCGCTGTGCCTCGTAGAGGTCCGAATCGAGCTCGCGCGGCTCATCGAGGCCCTTTTTGACTCCGCGCTTGGTGATCTCTTCGAATAGGACTCGCTTGATTTCAGCGTTCTTGTTGGCCTTCTTCGCCACCTCCATCAGGTGGTAGGCGATCGCCTCGCCTTCGCGGTCG
>CAZHPJ010000291.1:0-4279 GCA_964534585.1 uncultured Sandaracinaceae bacterium
GGGTTTGCATGAGTAGAGTCGCCCCCCGCGAAAAGGATTCACGTCGTCGAAAAATGACTAGCGTCAGAAAAAATCGCTCAAAGCTGGTCGCGCCTAGCTCGAGGGAAGCGCCCAAGTACGCCACCAGAGCCCAAGCTGGGTGCTGTAGCCAAAGTCCCTGCGTACGACCCGCCCATCACCATCCACGACGTAGTACGTCGGAAAACCAACGATTCGCCAGGCGCGCTGGGTGGCCGCAGTGCCGAGCAACACCGGCACGTTCAGCTCATAGCGTATCGCATACGCGCGAACCTCGTCCACGCTCTTCCAACCGAGGGCAACCACTAGAATCGATAGCGCCTCGTCGTCCCGCATTCGTCGCAGGCGGCGTATGTTGTCCGCACTTGCCGAACAGACACCACACCATGGAGCGAAAAAATAGACGAGCGCCGGCCGCCCGCCCAAGTCTGCGAGGTCCACTTGATCGCCGGCCAAGGTTGGCAGCCTCAGCTCGGGCGCCGGCTGACCTTCGGTCGCGAGCAGGTTTCGGGTTTGATAGGCGCGTATCGCCAGGAACGCAAGCAGCAGGAGAGCGAGTTGGAACAGCATGCCGAGCCGCTTGCGGAGCCGACTCCGGGGGCCTGATTTGGGAGGTCGCCCTGACCGCTTCGTCGTTGTGTGTGCCATCAAGTCGAGAATGCGGCACTATTGCGGCGCGCGCGCATCGTTTCGCCCGACGTCATAGCACTAGGATGATGAATGATCGAAAACTTGAAAACGCGAAGTGAGCTGGAACGGTTGATGAGTGACGAGGGTGGGCCCGCAATCATCGATTTCTGGTCCCCGACTTGCGGGCCTTGCAAGCTCATGGAGCCGCACTTCGAAGCAGTAGCCGAGGAGCTCGCGGACGAGCCCATTCGATTCATCAAGATCAACACCGCAACCCAAGCGACCTTGGCGCAACCTTTCAACATCCACTCCGTGCCGACCCTGCTGTTGGTCAACAACGGAGAGATTCTGGACGTGCGCGTAGGAGCGCTGTCAGGTCCCGCTCTCCTCAAGAAAGCCCGCTGGTTGCTCCGCAAATCGCGCGGCGAGGGAGTCTTCTCCAGGTTGTTCGACCGGAGCTAGTGGCGACTGAAGACCTGCACGCGATCGTTGCCGAAATCCGCGACGTAGACACGACTGCCTGTGACGGCGATGCCGGTGGGATGACGAAGCTGTCCCCGGCCGGCGCCCGGTTCGCCGAAGACGGTAGAGGGTGTTCCATCCGAATGAAACGCCCTGACCCTACCCCCCTCGAAGTCGACCGCCCACACGCCGCCATCGCCGTCTGCTGCAACCCCGTTGGCGACGGCAATGCCTGTGATCATCTGTGTGGCTTCGCCTGCGACGAAACGCTGAAGTCGGTTGTTGTACGCATCGGCGACCCAAACTTCACCCTCCGGCCCGATCGCGACGTCCGTAGGGTAGTGGAGCTCGCCCAGCCCGCCTTGACCAGCATGGCCCCACACCCTCTGTGAGCCGTCCGGGGACAACACGACCACGCGATGGTTGTAGAAGTCTGCGACGTACATCATGCCGGCGGCGTCCACCGCTACGCCCGAGGGGGCGTCCACGCCTTCGGGCTTCACGTGACGGACGAAGGTGCCGTCTTGTCGGAACACCGAGATGCGATCGTTGATGTACTCAGCGACGTACAGAAGCCCCTCCGGCCCAAACGCTAGGTGCATGGGTCGGTCGAGCTCCCCGGGTCCATCGCCTTGCTGGCCGAACGCTCGCAGGAACGTTCCCTGCTCATCGAAGACGCTGATGCGTTGGTTTCCGGAGTCCGCCACGAATAGCTCGGCGCCCGGAGACACCGCGACACCTACCGGTTGCAGGAGGCGCCCTGGACCTTCTTCGGTCCCGATCGCACGGACGTAGACGAGCGGCGGTGTCGCGGGATCCTCTGTGACAGGGTCATTTCCCCATAGGATCGCCGCTGACGCGAGCGCAACGACGATGACAGCCGCCAGCACGAGGATTGGTTTTCGCGCCATCAGAAGTTCACCCGGACGCTCAGTCGCGCGATGAAGTCTCGGCCGAGGTCCTGGCCGAGGCCCTGGCCGTTGGTTTTCGTGATCACGGGGATCTGCACGGCAGCCTCGAGCACGGTGCGCAACGTGATCCATTGCAGCCCGGGCGCCAGATACCAATTCAAGCCCCCTGAATTGGGGTCTCCTATGCCGCTGATCTCGTCGCGACCTTGCCAGACGACATTGCTTTCCAGCACCGCGAAGAGCCAGCTCGGAACACCCGGACCGACTTCGCCCCAGGGGACTACACGATATTGAAACGATGCGTCACCGCGCGCTTCATCTCCCGCGTTGAAGCCGTTGGTCTTGGTCCGAACCAAGTAGCCCCCCGAGAGGTCGAGCTCCCAGCGTAGCTTCTGCCAAGTGAAGATGAGCCCGCCGAGGGGATCCCAGGATCCGGTACCGAGCTGGAGCACCGGGGGGAGCTGCCCGAGATCGTCGGCAATGCCCGTAGCCCCGGTGGGCATTTTGAGACCCGCGAACGGGGCCAGGCGAATCGTTTCCCGAGGGCGGTCGATTTGTAGCGCCGTGACCCGAACGAACGTTGACAGATCGCCGAACCCAGTCGCGGAACGCCTCACGCGCTCTCCGTTCGGCATCGTGACATCCAGGCGCTTGTACAGAAACGGCAAGACACCGAACAAGGCCACGCGCGGATGCGCACCGTAGACGAGGACCGTGGGCACCGCGATGACGTTGAGGTTGCGGTTCATGGGGCTCGGATCATCGGTAGCCCGCAGCCAGATCACTTGCTCTCTGATGATCAGCTCGTTTGCATGCACCGGCAGCGCGGTGTTGAACGTGATGGGGCCTGCTTCGGCCCTGCTGGCCAAGAAGAGGACCCCTGCCAATACCAGCGCGGCCGTCCATGGTCCCGAGAGCTCGTGGCGTCGCATCTCAGGTGCCTACTGTGGCTTGGCTTTGGAGACCGCCAATTGCCAGGTGTCGCCAACGCGACTGATCAATCCCGTCACGACCACGTTGCGTTGTTCCTTGTTCACCAGTCCCTGAAGCTCGCCGAACGCCTCTCCACCGCGGAGCACTAGCGTCTGCTCCCCGCCGATATCGAGCCGCAGATCATTTCCTTCGCTCTCTACGGTGCCACTTGCGGTCACCATGATGTCCCGCGCGGTAAACCCGGCGTCACGAACCGAGTTCTCGACTGGCCCTGGAAGGAGCACGCCACTGACCACATCAAAGGCAGCACGGCCCGCGTTGAGCTCGATCTGCACGTTCGTCGCTCCAGGCAGTTTCTTGAGCTTCTTTTCGAGACCGTAGGCACAGAACGGGCAGGCCAGTCCATCGACTTGCACCTCGTAGTGGTCGATGGCGGCAAGAGCCGGCTCGGCTATTCCGAGGATCCCAGCCGCCAGAACGGACGCCGTGATCATCGTAAGGATGCGTCTTGTCGCTCTCATCTTCATGTCGATCTCCAACAGCATGCGCTCACTCTAAACCCCGTACCATACTACCGAGTCAAGGGACGCCCGTTAGCGCCGGGCTCGCATGGCCGCTGCGGTAGATCCGCGCACCGAAATGATGACCTTGACGCCACAAAATTCGGCGGTGGCGCTAGCGATCGCACCACCGATTGGAACATCCGTTGCGGACGCATCGTCCGCACAATTCAAGGTTTAATCGCATGCAAAACTTTCGCGAGCGCGGCGCGAGAACAGTGGTTAATAGATTCTCATTAGGAGGCAACTATGAACATCTTATCGTTAAGAACCCTTGGTCTGACAGTCATCGCTGGCGTCTTCGCGGCATCGGCTGCCTGCTCGGACGGGGCACAGAGCGCGGGGGCCGAAGCGGCTCTCGTTAGCGTGACACCGCGCGGCGACAGCACGACGGTGGACCCCAACACCCGAATCGAGCTGGAGTTCGACAGCCGCATGGCGGACGGAACGGAGGAATTCTGCGCCGTGCACATGGGCGGGCTCGACGGCACGGAGGTTGCTGGCCGCTGGGAGTGGTCACAGGACCGCCACATGCTCACTTTCACGCCGGATCAGCCACTTGATACGAACGCGCAGTACACGGTGCACGTCGGCGGTGGCATCACCGATGCTGATGGCCACGGCATGAACTTCGAGCAGCACGGCTTCGCTATGGGAGGCCAGTGGGTCGACGAGGCCATGCTGGGCCCCGGAGGCATGATGGGCGACCATCCGCACATGGGCGACGGATGGCAACACCAAAACGGCACCTACGGCATGGCGTTC
>CAZHPJ010000292.1:0-4269 GCA_964534585.1 uncultured Sandaracinaceae bacterium
ATCGGCCTCATGCAGGCCGTGAAGAAGTACGACCCCTACAAGGGCGTGAAGTTATCTAGCTACGCAGCTTGGTGGATTCGCGCCTACATGCTCCGGTACATCCTGAACAATCACCGCCTAGTGAAGGTGGGTACCACACAAGCGCAACGGAAGCTGTTCTTCAACCTACAGAAAGAAAAGGCCCGGCTCTCGGCGATGGGGATCGAGCCGACGGCCGAGGTCATCGCGGAACGTCTCAACGTGCCCGAACGGGACGTCGTGTCCATGGACATGCGGCTCGCCGCCGGAGACACCTCCCTCGATGCCCCGGTGGGGACGGCCGAGGGCCGTTCTGTGGCTCGTGTGGACCTGCTTCCCTCAGCCGACGTGCGCGCTGACGATACGCTGGCCGAAGCGCAATTGGGCGACAAATTCACGGAGAAAATTCACGAGTTTGGCAAGTTGCTGGAGGGCAAAGAAAGGACGATCTTCGAAGACCGGCTAGTGGCAGAAGATCCCAAGACTCTGCAAGCTCTCGGAGACGGGTTCGGCGTAAGCCGCGAGCGGGTTCGGCAGATCGAGAAACGTCTATTGAAGAAGCTCAAGGCCTTCTTGCACGAAGAGCTGGGCGACACGGTGGTCGAAGTCTACGAGTCTCCGTGAACGGGCGGGTCGCGGAGCGACCGAGATATGGTAACGCATATTGATGTCAGGTCGCTTGTCCGTAGTCGCGACGCCTATCGGATGTCTGGAGGACATCACTCTGAGGGCATTGCGCATTCTTCGCGAAGCCGATCTGATCCTCGCAGAGGACACCCGTCACACCCGCACGCTTTGCTCCAAGCACGCCATCGACACGCCGCTGCGCTCTTTTCACGCACACACCAACGACGACAAAGTGGACCTCATCCTCGCGAAGCTGCTCGATGGGGCTCACTACGCGATGGTCAGCGACGCGGGAACGCCGGTGGTGAGCGACCCGGGCGTCTACCTCGTCTCCCGCGCGGCGGTGGCAGGCATCAACGTGGAGGTGATTCCCGGGCCTAGCGCCGTGTTGGCGGCACTTTGTGTTGCTGGCCTACCGGTGCGTCGATTCGTGTTCGAAGGGTTCCTCCCGCGGAGCGGTGGAGACCGAACCCGCGCTCTGCGTCGAATCGCGCAGTCGAACATCACGGCCGTGCTGTTCGAATCCCCCCATCGCATCCACGCGACGCTGGATGACCTAGAACGCGCGCTCGGTGCTGACAGACGAATCGCGCTATGCCGAGAGCTGACCAAGATGCACGAACAAACAATTCGGGGCACGGTTGCAGAGGTGCGAAGTGAGCTGTCTGATCCAGCCCGAGGCGAGATCACGATCGTCATCGAGGGCGGGCCCGCCGACACACCGATCGAGGACGTCGACGTCGACACACTCGTCGCCGGCTGGAAACGTGAGGGGCTCTCAACGAAGGAGATGACCCAGAGGCTCCAGCAAGATCTCGGTTGGAAACGCAACGCAGCCTACCAGGCCGTCCTCGACGCGCTAAGGCCGGGACAGGCCTAGTGCGCGGACGTCGGGAGGGTCATGCAAACACGAAGGCTTCCCGCCGTGCCGGCTTCGGTCCAAATCCGTCCGCCCTGCGCTTCGATGACGCTCCGCGCCACCGCGACTTCCAAGCCGAGCGCATCCGAGCGCGATAGCGGCTTCTCGAGCCGTTCTGCGACGGAAAGCGTATCGGCCGATGAATCTTTGAGAGTCGCCATCAGGTCGAATTGCACGAAACCCTTGCCAACCTGATCGCGTCGGGGCGGCGCAACCCGCATGACGATATCGGTTCCAGAGGAGCGAATGACCAACACGGCGAGACTCACGAGCGAGTGAACCGTACGATGGCGGTCTACGAAAATACGCGGAAGCCCGTCCGATACTCCACCGATCACCGACGTGTCTTCGGCGCGCGACCGTACGAACGCGATGGCCTCGGAGATCAGCTCGTCGGGCGCTACCCACTGCTGCTGTAGGCGAAGCGTCCCGGCTTCGAGCTTCGCTCGATCGACCACCGTCGAAACGAGCCGCAACAACCGTTCCGCGCTAGCGCGGATCGTGCGGACACTTCGTTCCTGCTCGACGTTGAGCTCACCGTCCACACGGCCAAGCAACATGTCGGAGAACCCGGTCACCGAGTTCAGGGGGTTACGAAGCTCGTGCCCCAAAGCGCCGAGGAAGCGCGCGCGCCGGCGCTCTGGTACCTCTGGGTCGGCGGAGTGAACGTCGATGGTGTCTTGAATCGATGCGGGTAGCTCCGCCGCGGACTTCGGCCGCATGGCGGGCTCCCCACTTCGCAGAGCTGGGCTCAGGGACCGCAAAACGCTCCCTCCCATCAAAAGGCCTGCGCCAAGCACCAAGAGCGCACGCCAATAGTCGTCGTCGCCTGCCAGCAACATCCACCACATGGCGAAGTAGATCGAGACAGCAACGACGGCCCATCGAAGCTTACGAACCGCAAGATGGCGCATGTTGGTCATCTCATACCCTGTAGGGGAAGGCGAATCAGGAAGCGGGACGGCGCATCGCCGTGATAGAGGGAGCCCTCGTGGCGCGCGATGACCTCGGACGTCACGGCGATCGGCCATCGGCGGATCTCCGTAGCGTCCTCCGACGCCAGGACTTCGGCAGGCGTTGGAAGCACGTCGAGGGTCAGACGATCCGACGGATCGGCGGTAACCTCGATCGCGACATGATCGGCGGAGAGAACCAGGCTCAACGCGATGTTCGATTCTCGGTGGTCTGTCGCGAGAAAGTCGGCGAGAATGAGGATCGATCGTCGGAGGCGGGCTTCGTCAACATCGGCGATGCACGGTCCTTCAGGCAGCGTGCATCCAGCCGTTCTCTTGTTCGACCACAGCTGTCGCGCTTCTATCGCGACCCGCGCCACTAGCTTTCGAATGTCGGTGCGCTCGGCGTCCAAGTGGAGCTCACCACCGGCCAGCTGCGAGAGGTCGAACGCGCTATCGAGAAGTATTCTTAGACGTATTCCAGACGCTCGAATGATCTCCAGGTCCTCGCGCTGCGATTCGTTTACCTCCCCGTCAATGCCACTCAGAAGTACATCAGAAAAACCAAGCACGGCGTTGAGGGGAGTGCGAAACTCGTGGCGGAGCGCCATCAGGTAGTCCACCTCATCCGGCTCCGATCGAACCTCTGGACTCGGGGCTACCTCTTCTGTCCGAATGGGCTTGGCTGCAGGTTCCGGCTCCGCAAGGCAGAGTTCGTGGCTTAGCGCCGAACGAACGCTCCATACGACCCCGGCCCCCGCGCCCAACGTCGCGATGGCGAACCAGCTCCACGATTCCGTGCCTCGGACTCCCACCAGGAAAAATAGCCCGAGGCCCGTCAGCAGCGCGAGAAGCGACGCATACCCGATGAACCGCGCCATCACGAGACGGCGAACAGCCACTCCACGTGCATCCGTCACCCGCCCCACACTAGCGTCCGATCTCGACCTCGGGAATACGAGGCGAGCCTTCATCCCGCAGGCGCAGCGCCAAATCGATTCTAGCCGCGGCGTTGATCAGGCCGAGGTGACTAAAAGCCTGGGGAAAATTTCCCAGCAACATCTTGGTCTGCGGCTCGATCTGTTCGGCGAGAAGGCCCACATGGTTCGAGGCCTCCGCGTGCGCCACGAAAACCTGTTGCGCTTCGTCGACCTGCCCCGCCATCGCCAGAACCTCGGCCAACCAGAATCCGCAGAGGACGAACGCCCCTTCCTCACCGCCAACCCCATCGTCGACTCGATAGCGGTACAGGTAGGGGCCGTCAGCCAACTCGGCGCGGATCCACTCCACCGTCCGAAGGATCCGATCGTCGTTCGGTGGTAAGAAGCCATGAATCGGAAGCAGGAGCAGGGACGCGTCCGGATGCTCGTGGTCATACGCCGCAACGAACCTCTCGCCCGTTCGATCCAGACCACGCACGCACAACTCCGCGTGAAGCTCGTCAGCCACTTGCTGCCATCGAGCCTGCGACGGCTGGCCGCCGAACAAGGGCGCCAGCTCTGCGCCGCGCCGAAGCGCAAGCCAGCTCATGAGCTTCGAGTGAACGTTGTGTCGCTTCCCTGCTCGCGGCTCCCAAATGCCGTGATCCGGCTCGGCCCAAGTGGCGGCAACGTTGTCAACGACGGCGCTGAGCCGCCGCCATCCACGCGCAGTGAGTGAACCGCCACCCCGCTCGTACACGTACGCCGCGTCCATGAGCGCCCCTGCCGTGTCTAGCTGCAACTGATCGCGCGCGCCGTTGCCGATGCGCAC
>CAZHPJ010000293.1:0-4259 GCA_964534585.1 uncultured Sandaracinaceae bacterium
GCTCGCGTAGAGCGCAACTAGCGGAGGGTATGCCAATGTCCGGCCAGTCAGAACCATTTTTCCAGGTCCCACAGACCAGCTACAGCACGACTCAGGGCGATGTCGATCTCCCGGTCCTCTACTTCGAAGCGAGCACGCTCCTCGCCTTTTTCGTCGCGGATGGTGACGCGGTGGAGGCGAAGCTCAGCGGCACGGGTCTTCGGCCTGTGCTGACGATCGGGGGGCGTGCGCTCGTGGGCGTCGCACACTACGAGTATCGGCAGACGGGCGTGGGCACGTACAACGAAGTTGGCGTCGCGATCCAGGTGCTGCCGGAAGGTGCACCGGCTCCGCGCAACCCCATCCAGGGGCTTTACGGTTCCGTCGACGAGCGCCACTTGGGCTTCCACATCCTCGACCTGCCGGTAACGACTCCACTGGCCAACGCCGCCGGGCGCGAGCTCTGGGGCTACCCCAAGTTCGTCGCACCGATTCCGTTTCATCTCGATCGCAAGAGCTTCGAAAGCTCGGTGGTCGATCCGGATGGCAACGGCGACATCCTCACGCTGTCGGGCCGACTCATGCCCTCACTCCCCGTGCCTCCGATGAGCCTGGTTCTCTACTCGCATCACCGGGGAGACCTCTTGCGCACCATCGTGAATGTGCGTGGCCGAACGAACCTACGCCTGGGCCGCAGCCTGCAGCTTCGCGTTGGTGAATCCACCCACCAGATGGCCAACAACCTACGCGACCTCGGCCTCGATGGAGCCCGGCCGCTCATCGTCATGGATACGAATCGGTTTCAGTCGCGGTTGAACGCGGGCGCTCCGGTGGGTAAAATCGTCGAAAGGGCCGTTAGCGACATCAGTCCAGCTTCTTTCGGAAGCGCAGCGATGCGATGACCGTCAAGGCGATCAGCAAACCTGCCAGCCACATGAGCTCATAGCGAAGCTCGAACAACGAGGCTCCCTTGAGCACGACGCCACGAATGACGCGCAAGTAGTGCGTCAGCGGTAACACGAGCGACAACCAGCGCGCCGGTGCGGGCATGGCCTCCCAGGGGAACATGAACCCGGACAGCAGAATGTTCGGGAGTAGAAAGAAGAACGACATCTGCATCGCTTGCTGCTGAGTCTTGGCAAGAGTCGAGAAGAACAGGCCGAGCGCCAAATTCGCGGCGATGAAAAACGCGGAGAGCCCGTAGAGCAACGCGATCGAACCTATGATGGGTACGTCGAATACGAACGAACCAACCGCCAGGACCAGCGTCATCTGCAGATAGCCCACGGCGATGTACGGAAGGATCTTACCGATCGTCAGCTCGATGCGCCGAATGGGTGAAACGATGAGCTGCTCCAGCGTGCCGCGCTCGCGCTCGCGGGCGATCGCCATCGCGGTGAACATCACCATGGTCATCGTGAGGATCACGCCCACGAGGCCGGGCACGATGAAAACCGCCGTTCGAAGATCTGGGTTGTACCACGTCGTTGGCTCCACCCCGATCAGCTGCGAGGGCGATGACGCGGGTAGCCCGAGACGTTCGAGCCGTTCCACAGTCAGCACGGAAGACCGGGCTGCGGCGAGCGACATGGCCGTGTCGGTCGCGCTGGCGACCACCTGCGGATCCGAGCCATCGACGACGAGTTGCAGCCGAGCGGCGCGCCCGGTTTCAACGTTGGCGCCAAAGCGCGGTGGCACGACCAATGCCACCATCGCTTCTCGCGACCGCAAAGCCACGCCAATCTGATCGTAACTATCGACGTATCCGACGACTTCGTAAAATCCGGTGGCTTCCATGCGCCGCACGAACCCTCGCGATTCAGCAGAATGGTCCTGGTCATAGACCACAGTCGCGATGTGCCGAACGTCCGTGTTGATCGCGTACCCGAATAGGAGCAGCTGAATCACCGGAATGCCTACCATCATGCCCATCGTGAGCCGGTCGCGGCGGACCTGGATGAGCTCCTTCCAGGCTATGGAGAGCATCCGGTTCATCTGCCCTCCGTGCGCCGCGCCTCGTCGTGGACGAGCGCGACGAACGCATCCTCGACGTTGGGCGTGATCTCGCGTGTGTCGCCGACGCCTGGCCCTTCAGCCAAGAGGTCGCGGGCCAGCGCGACGGGGTCGACGCCACCGCGTGTGGCGAGGCGAATCCGGTCCCCGAACGGCGCGACTTCATCGACCGCTGGGTGCTTGGCTAGAACGTCGACCGCTGCGGCGACATCAGGGGTCAGCACCGATGCGACGCGGATTCGCCGACGCTCGACGACCTCTGCGGGCGTGCCGATATCGAGCAGCATGCCACGAAACATGAAGGCGAGGCGATGGCATCGTTCTGCCTCATCCATGTAATGGGTGGTCACCATGACCGTCGTCCCGTCGGTCGCGATGCGATGGATATGCCCCCAGAACTCGCGCCGACTCACCGGATCGACCCCGGCCGTAGGCTCGTCGAGGAACAGCAACGGCGGCCGGTGGATCATCGCACAGATGAGCGCGAGCCGCTGCTTCCAGCCTCCGGACAAGGTACCGCTGATCTGGTTCCGCCGATCGGCCAACCCAGAGCGCTCGAGCTCCTCGCCAACGCGAGCTCGGCGTTCGCTCCTCGATAGGCCGTAAATGCCCGCATAGAATCGGAGGTTTTCTTCGACTGTCAGATCTTCGTAGAGGCTGAAGCGCTGCGTCATGTAGCCAATGTTCTGCTTGACGCGCTCCGGCTCCTTTCCGACGTCGAAGCCAACCACCGTCGCGCGGCCACCAGTCGGATCGAGAATCCCGCACAGCATGCGGAGAGTCGTGGACTTGCCGGCGCCGTTGGGACCCAGCATGCCGAAGATCTCGCCGTGGTGGACCTCGAAGCTCACGTTGTTCACCGCTACGAGGTCGCCAAAACGGCGGGAGAGGCCCTCGACGGCGACTGGGTCTTGCACCGTTATTCTTCCTTCTTCTCGAAGGTGGCGAAGGCCGGCACTCCTGCGTGAAGCCGCTCTTCAGCATCCTCGACGCGAACTCGCACACGAACGACCAAGTTGGGCCTCTCCCTCTCCGAAAAGAGGAATCGCGGCGTGAACTCCGTAGTCGGTGCGATGTGCTCGATCTCGCCGCCGAACGAATCGCCCTCGGCATCGACGCGGACGCTCGCTGGAGTGCCGACCTCGAGCCCCGAGAGCTGGTGCTGGGGAACGAAAACATCGACGTAGGGATGCGTCGTATCCGCAACGGTGACGACCGTCGAGCCCGCCGCAACCACCTCGCCGATCCGCACCGGCACGTCGAGCACCGTGACGCGCTCATACGCGGACAGGAAGTACAGCGCTAGCCTTTCCTCTTCCGCAGCAACTGCGGCCTCCGCAGCCCTGACCTCGGCGTCGGCGGCCGCAAGCTCTTCAGGCCTGGCCCCCTTGCGCAGCTGCTTCAGCCGTTGCTGGAGCATCCTCACCTGGGCTCTTGCTTGCGCATACGCCGCCTCCAGGTCGGACACCAGTGAGGCCGCGGTCGCGGCTTGCTCGGGAAGGTTGCGGTTACGGTCTAGGTTGTTCTTGGCGTCCTTGAGTGTCGCGCGCGCGCCATCGAGCTCCGCGACGGTAGCCCGGACTTCTTCGACACGCGGACCGGCATACACTAGCGCCGCACGGGCCCGAGCCCGCGCCAAGTCCGCTTCGCGCGCGCGAAGCATCGGAAGCTCCGCCGTATTGTCGAGGACCGCGATCAGCTCTGCTTGCTCGATGACGTCACCTCGATGGAAGTGGATCTCTGCGACCTTCCCACCGACCTGAAATCCGAGGTGGCGGTCATCATGCTCGATAACTCCCTGATAGCCAGGAGGCGTCCGCCGCTCGACGCTGCAACCCGCCAGCACCCCGGCGATCATGAACGCACTGAGGATCCTTCCAGGAGCTGACTCCGCCACGACGCCGGCGAAGATACCACATCGACGCCGGACGCGGGCGCCGACACTGACGCTGGCACTGGCGCTGGCGCCGACGCTGGTGTAACAAGGGCCCGGTTCATCGATGCCCGGGATCCTGGAGATACTCCTGAACGTCGCCATCGCGGCCTTCATCGCTGGCGTCCTGTTCTCGGCAGGCCTGGAGGTGACGTTCGAGCAGGTGCTGCGACCGCTGAAAAACACAGCGGTGGTGATGCGGGCCTTGCTGGCCAACGTGGTGCTGGCGCCGCTCACGGTGTACGCGATGAGCATCCTGTTCCCGCTCGAGCGCCCCTACATGATCGGCGTTCTGCTGTACGGATTCGCCGCTGGCGCGCCGTATACGCCCAAG